>JAEUAF010000476.1 GCA_019695485.1 Sorangium sp. | reverse complement strand
CGCCAGCTCGACTGCGCGGTACCCCCGAATTGCGGAGTTGGCCCGGGCTGATGCTCACGCTCGCCCCGCAAGCCGCGAAAATCCCGAACTCAGCGCGGCACCAAGAGACTAAAGTGCCCCAGGTGAGCGAGGAGCGCGGCACGGAGCTCGAGCAAGAGCGAGCGCTCTGTGCGCGGGCGCAGGCCGGGGATCGTGACGCGCTCGCATCCCTCTTGCGACTCCACGGGCCACGGCTTTATCGAAGTGTGCTCTTGCCGCGCCTGGGCAGCCGCGTCCTGGCCGAAGATGCGCTCTCCGCGACTTACACCAAAGTCGTGGAGAAGATTGCCCAGTTTTCCTGGCAGAGCGTGGGCTTCTATCCGTGGCTCCGCAGCGTGGGGCTTCACGTCGCCATCGATCAGCTGCGCAAACGGCGGCGTGAGTGCTTGTTCGAACCCAACGATTTGGAGCGCGAGCTCGAGCACCAAAGTGACCCGAGCGGGAGCGCCGAAGCCATCGAACAGCACGACCTGGATGTCGCTCGGGAACGCGTGCAAAGCCTGCTCCGCGCGCTAAACCCTCGCTATGCGCTGGCGATTCGTCTGCGAATCCTGGAGGATGTGCCGCGCGAAAGCGCCGCGCAGACCCTGGGCGTCAGCGTTTCGACCTTCGACGTGGTACTGCACCGTGCCATGGCTGCGCTGAAGAAGGCTCTGGCCGAGAGCGGAGGCGCGCTATGAGCCCGCAGGACCCGCTCGACCCCGAGCGCCTCCCCACCGAGGATCTGCCGCTGCTCCCGCCGGACGAGGAACGGGGCCTCGGCGCTGCGTTGAAGGCCGCGTTCTCCCCCGAGCCAATGCCGGACGCACAGCACGAAGCGCTGCTGATGGCGGCCATCGAGGACCCATTTGCGCCACCCTCCGCAGAAGAGCTCGAGGCCGCCGAGGCGCTGCGCAAAGCGCTCGACGAGGCAGGTGAGCCCTGCTCCGATGTGGCGGAAGTGCGGCTGCTACGGGCGCTCGCGCTGGCGGCGCCATCTACCCCGCTGACAGTGGAGGCCGAGCGGGCACACACACAAGCGCTCGAGGCGACGCGGCCACGCTCGAACGTGGTGTGGGTCGCCTTCGGCGTGGCTGGCACCGTGCTCAGTGCGGCAGCCGCGGTGCTCTTGCTCCTCGGTCCACTCAAGCGGGCGCCGAGCGAGGAGAATCGGCCGGAACTTGCGCTCTCTCGCTCGCTCGCGCCGCTCATGGCGGCCGAAGTGACGCGGCCGAGTGAACGCATCGATCGGATCGCCACGGTGCGTGCCCGCGAGCTGCGCGAGAACCGCTTTGCCGTCTGGGGGGTGCGTTAGAATGCGCCGCATGCTCGCTGGGCTGGCGTTGGGCCTTACCCTGCTAGGCGGGTGCTCCCGCGAGCGCGACTCGGCCGCGTGTGGGGAGCGCGACGCCGAGCGCCCAGTCGATTCCCGCTTGCTGGCTTTTCTGAGCCGCGCTCGTGCGGCGCACCACCTCGCCGACGCTGCGGAAGCCGCGCACGAGCTCACGCGCGCAATGGCTCCGCTCATGGAAGTCGTGACGGGAGCTGGTAAGGATCTCGACGCGCCGGAGGTCCGAGAAGTGCTCGCCGATACGTTCGCTCGCCTGGCGGACCTCGAAAGCCAAGGCGGCGACCCAATCCGGGCGCGCGGGCACATCGAGCAGGGCCTGGCACTCGTGCCTACGCCTACCTACTTCCGGGGCCACTTGTATGAGATCCTGGGTCTCGTCGAGGAACGCCGCGCCGCGACGCTGAAGGCGACGGGTGATCTTCCGGGTGCGGTCCGGGCAGAGGAAGCAGCCCTCGAAGCGCTCGAAACGGCGATGAAGATCCAAGCCCAGGTCATCGACGGGACCGCACCCCCAAAGCGTTAACAAAGCCCGATGAATTCGCGCCGGCCAGTCGGCCCACCCGGCGCACGGGCTGGCGTCGGGATGTGCCTGCCAGCGATCGACGGCCAAGGCCAGGAAGGCCGCCGTTTTCGGGCTGAGGGTGCTAATCTCAAGAGCTTGGGAGCCTTTCGTGCTCCGGGGCACGAACTGTATCAACCGCGTGGCGCTCGCTGAAAACCGTCTCCCGAGGCTCGTCGAAGGGATCGATCTCAAAGCCTTGCCGCTCGGACCGGCAGATGCCTTCGTGCTGTCGTGCATCGATGGGATCAGCACCGAAGCGGACATCGCCTCCGCCTCCGGTATCGGGCTCGACCACGTTCAAGCCACGATTTCGCGGCTAATTGGGCTGGGTGTGCTGATCGTGGCCGCGGCGCCCGAACAAGTGAAGCGCGCCCCCCGTCCGCGCTCGAACTCGAACTCCGGTCAATTCGCGATGGGCGCGGTGTCGGAATGGGTCGTGCGGATCGAACATCCCGGCGCAGCCCTCTACGACGAACGTGAACTCGAGGAAGCGGTGGACATCGAGCCTGCGCGCAAGCGGCGCATCCTCGACATGTATTACCGCCTCGACGCACTGAACAACTACGAGATCCTGGGCGTGCCGACCAGCGCCGACAGGCGCGCGATCAAAGCCGCCTATCACGAGATCATCAATGTCGTTCACCCAGATCGCTACTACGGAAAGAACCTCGGCAGCTTCAAATCGAAGCTCGAGCGCTTGTTTCAACGGGTCACGGACGCACAAGACACGCTGACGCGCGCCGACGCACGCGCCGATTACGACGCCTACCTGAACGCGGGAAAGAGCACCCAAGACCTCGAGCGCCAGCTCAACGATGAGGAGGCGTACGCGCGCGAACTCGACGCGGTTCGAGCGCGCATCGAAGCCGAGGCCCAGCGCGCTGCAAACACACCGGTACCAGGCCACGTCTCGAGCGCGCCGCCAGTTGCCGAGACCCCGCGCGCGCCCCAAACACCGACGCCCCCGGTGCTTCCCGCCAGCGCACCACCCGGTCGGCCGCCCCCCTCCAAGGCCGACGCGGATGCGCGGCGCCGCGCCCTCGCCCGTAAGCTTGGCTTTTCGTCACCTCCCCCAGCCGAGGCGCGGGCAAGCGCGCCGCCTGCGACGATCGATCCGACCAGCGCCCGCGAGCGCGCGACGCTCGATCTCAAGCGCCGTTATGAACTGCGCATGCTCGACGCCCGCCGGCGCCAGGCGCAAGAATACGTGACTCGGGCGGAGGCCTCTGTCGCCGACAAGCGCCTCGTCGAGGCAGTAAACGCCCTCAGAATCGCCGTTTCGCTGATTCCGGACGACCCCGTCCTGCGCCAGCGCCTCGAGGATCTGCAGGCCGAAGCCAGCCGAGAACTGGCGGACCGTTACCTCGAGCAGGCAGAGTATGAGGAACGTGAGCACCACTTTACGGAAGCCGCTCGCTCGTACGCCCGAGCCATCGCGGGCAAGGCTACGCCACGCATGCACGAACGGCTCGCATTCTGCCTGCTTTCAGCGCAGGGCGACGTGAAGCAAGCCGTAGAACACGCCCGCAAAGCGGTAATTCTGACGCCGAACGACGTCAAATTCCGCGTCACGCTGGCCCGCGCGTATATTGCGGCCGGCATGAAGGAAAGCGCGATCGGCGAGCTCGAACGAGCGTCCGCCCTGGCGCCGACCGATGATACACTGAAAGAACACCTTCGCCGCGCGCGCCGCGGGGAGTTTTGACCCACCGACTCAAGCCTTCACGAGAGCATTTATATGGAGCGCGTCATCGGTATCGACCTCGGAACGACCAATTCATGCGTGTCGATTCTCGAGGGAGACCAGCCCGTGGTGATTCCCAACCGCGGCGGCTACAAAACCACCCCTAGCGTCGTCGCCGTCACCGAGGCTGGCAAGCGCCTGGTCGGCCACATCGCCAAGCGGCAAGCGATCACCAACGCGGAAAACACGGTTTACGCGGCGAAGCGCCTGATCGGCCGCAAGTGGAACTCGCCACAGGTCAAAAACGCTATCTTGACCTCGAGCTACAGCATCATCGAGGGGCCCCACGGCGACGTGCGCATCAAGCTGCGGGACAAGACCTACTCGGTCCCCGAAGTCAGCTCGATGGTCCTGCAGGAGATGAAGATCATCGCCGAGGACTACCTGGGCGAACCCGTGAAGAAGGCGGTGATCACCGTCCCCGCCTACTTCAACGACAACCAACGCCAAGCGACCAAAGACGCCGGTGCCATCGCCGGGCTCGACGTGATTCGCATCATCAACGAGCCCACGGCCGCCTCGCTTGCCTATGGCTACGGCAAGGACTTCGACCGCACGGTGGCCGTATACGACCTGGGCGGCGGCACCTTCGACGTGAGTATCCTGGAGATCGGGGCATCCGGCGTTTTCAAGGTGATCAGTACGACGGGCGACACCTTCCTCGGCGGCGAGGACTTCGACGCGCGCATCATCGATTGGCTGGTGAACGGCTTTCAGCAAGAGCACACCATCGACTTGAGGCAGGATCGCATGGCGCTGCAGCGCTTGCGTGACGCGGCAGAGAAGGCCAAGTGTGAACTTTCGAGCGTCAAGGAAACCGAGATCAACCTGCCGTTCATCATTTCGACGGGACGCAACGAAGCCCTGCACTTGCAGCGCACGCTGACCCGCGACACGCTGGAAAAACTCACCGACGACCTCGTCGAACGCACCGTGGAGATTTGCCGCCAAGCGCTGGAGGACGCACGCTTACACGTGGACGAGATCGAGGACGTCATCTTGGTCGGCGGCATGACGCGCATGCCGGCGGTACAGGCGGCGGTCGCTGAGTTCTTCGGGCGCGAGCCGAACCGAAGCGTGCATCCCGACGAAGTGGTCGCCGTGGGCGCCGCGATTCAGGGTGCCGCCCTGATCCAGGATCGCCACGACATGATCCTGCTCGATGTGACGCCGCACGCGCTCGGCATCATGACCTTCGGCAGCAACTTCGAAGAGTTGATTCCGCAAAACACTACCGTCCCCACCAGCCGCACCAAGACCTTCACCACGAGCCGTGACGACCAGACAGCCGTCAAGATCTTGGTGATGCAGGGCGAGAGCAAACGTGCCACGGACAACGAACTGCTCGGCGAATTCATTCTGACCGGCCTCCGACGGGCGCCGAAGGGACACGTCGAAATCGAGGTTGCCTTCGAAATCAACACCGACGGCATCGTCAGCGTGCACGCGAAGGATCTCGAAACCGGCCAGGCCCAGTCGATCCAGGTCACGGCCACGAGTGGTCTCACGGCGGACGAGATCAAGAACATGATGGCCACCGCCCAAGACTACCTGGTCGAGCGCCGCTCGGACGAGCAGTTCGAAGGCGCAAAGCAGGAAGCCGAAACGCTAATGGCCGAAATCGAGCGTATGTTCCCAGAAATCGAGCGCGTCGTGGGCACGGCGGATTTTGGTCGGGACGCCATCAACAAAGCGCGCAGCACGCTGGAGAAGGCGCGCGCCGCGATCACTGCCAAGGACACCCAAGCCGTCAAGCAGCAGGTGGAGCAGCTGCAACGCACCCAGCGCATGTTCAAAGGCGTGGTTGCGCGCGGCTGATCTCGCGATGATGTCGCACGATCGCTTTCAGCCTGCACGCCGTCGGCATCCGACGGAACGCGGGGAAACGCAGAGCTCGCGGCTTGGCCTAGAACTCCGTGTGGTTTCTGATGGCGACGCCTGACGGCAAGGGCAAAAAGCCCTCGGCCCCATCCTCGCACCCGCCCCCGAGTGTGCCCGTGGATGTGAGCTGGGACGATGACACCGTGCCCCGGCTGGATTTCGACGATCCAGCGTTCGACCGGGTCACCGCGATCCCAGAATTGCCCGCTGAACTCTTCGCCAAGCAGCTGATGGAGGAGGCGCTTTCTGGCGATAGCTCTGGACCGCACCCAACCGCGGGCGCGAAAGTCCCGGGTCCCAGCCCCGGGTCACCGGTGCCGTTCGAACTCGAGGGTGCGCTGTTGTCGTCCACCCCGCCGACCACGGAACTGCCGAACTCGAATCGTTCGACGGCACCGCCCCCTCATCGGCAACGCGACGAGCTGGTGCTCGAAATCGACGATAGCGCGCTCGGGCCGGGCGGCGCCATTCGCGACAGCGGCGGTCTCGGAGGCGACAAACCGCGACTATCCTTGGAGCTCGACCTGAGTGGGCTCGACCGCGAGCGTTCCATTCCACCCTCCAGCGATCCCGCGATGCGCGAGATCTCGGACCGCTACGCGACCGGGGACTTCTCTGGCGCGCTGGTGCTAGCTGAGGGCATCCTCGAAAATAAGCCAGATCACGCGGAGGCGCTGCGCTACGCGGGCAACTGTCGCGACGTGCTGACGCAAATGTACTCGGCGCGGCTCGGGACGCTCGATCAAGTGGTAACCATCGCCATTCCGAGCGAGCAGATTCGCTGGCTGTCGCTCGACCATCGTTCGGGCTTCTTGCTGTCGCTGGTGGACGGCACCTCGAGCGTCGAGGAAGTGCTCGACATCAGCGGGATGCCGAAACTCGACGCGCTTCGAATTCTCTACACGCTGCGCGAAGAGCGCGTGATTGCCCTCGTTCCACGCGGGGCGTGATAGGCCGAAAGCGCGACCCGTGGTGCGATCGTCTCGCCAGCGCGTGGTCGTCGAACTTTCCGTGGGGATCCTCGGACTGCTCGGCGCTGGCGCGCTCGGCGCGCCGCGAGCGCTGCCCGCCGCGAGCCCCCCGACGTTCAGGCTCGCCGCGGACGAACGACGCTCGCCGCCCGAGCTCGTGACCTCGTACACGATGCGCGCCAGGCTTGACGCCGATCACCACAGCATCGACGGCCAAGCCGTGATCGCGTGGCGAAATACGGCCAAGGTGTCGGTGAGCTCGCTCTTCGTTCACTTGTACCTGAACGCCTTCAAGAACGACCGCACACTGTTCTTGCGATCTCCCTTCGGGCACGGCCGTGACAGCGGCAGCGGCCAAGAATTCGGCTACATCGACGTCAAATCTCTGAAAGTCGCCGAACTTGGCGACGCCGATCTTTGGCCGGGTCGCGTGCGCCACAGCCCGAATGACCCCGAGGATGAGACGGATATCGAGCTGCCCTTGCCGAGGCCCGTACAGCCCGGCGAACGGCTGACGATCGACGCAGACTTCACCTCGCAGCTGCCGCAAATCGTGGAACGGACCGGCTACGCTTCGAATTTCCACTTGGTGGCGCAGTGGTTCCCGAAGCTCGCTCGGCTCGAATCCGACGGGCACTTCGCGCACTTCGCGTTTCACCCCCAAGCCGAGTTTTACGCCGACTTCGGTCGCTACGATGTGACCGTCGACGTGCCCGCCGCCTACCGTGTCGGCGCCAGCGGCGTGCAGACCTCGGAAACGACGAGCAACGGTCGGCGCACGCTGCGCTACCTCGCGGAGCCGGTGCACGACTTCGCGTTCGCGGCATGGGCAGATTGCGACGACGTTCACTTCCGCGTGGACCATGTCGACGTACGCTTGCTGCTACCCAAAGGGCACAGCGAGACCGCGCGACGAACCGAAGCCGCCCTCCGCTTCGCATTGCCCTATTTTTCCGAGAGATTTGGCAGCTATCCTTACTCGACGTTGACGCTCGTTCATCCGCCCGCCGGCGCCGAAGCGGCGGGCGGGATGGAGTACCCAACGTTGATCACCACGGGCGGCGCCTGGTACCTGCCGTACTCGGGCGCGCGCAGCCTGGAAGCGTTGGTGATCCACGAATTCGGGCACCAGTGGTTTTACGGACTCCTCGCCAGCAACGAGGCGAAATCTCCATTTCTCGACGAGGGCATCAACAGCTACGCGGAGCTCGCCGCCATGGACGCGGCCTACGGGCGCGCCTCGGCGTTCCGAGGCTTCGGGCTCGAGATCGCGGATGCCAGTCTGTTTAGGGCCTTTGCCGCCGCGCGCGGCCACGACGAACCGGTGGGCGCCGAAGCCCAGGACTTCTCGAGCTTCCGCAACCTAGGAGCCCTGGTGTACAGCCGCACGGCCGTACTGATCGAGACCGTCGGCCGCGTGTGGGGCCAAGCTCGACTCGAGCGTGCGCTCCACATTTACGCCGAGCGCTTTCGTTTTCTGCACCCGACGCCGGAAGACTTTCTGGGCGTCGTCGAGCGCGAGGTCGCGCCGGAAGCCCGCCGCATGCTCGAAGTCGCGCTGTTTTCGCGCGGGACGATTGACTACGTCGTGCGCGATCTCGAAAGCGCCCAGCAGGACAGCCCGGCTGGGTTCTTCGAGCGCGACCGCGGACGTGAGCGCGTGACACGTGTGCCGTCGCAGACTGCGCCGTATCGAGGTCGCGTGACCGTCTACCGCCACGGGCTGCTCGAGATCCCAGTCGAGGTCTTATTGCGAGGCGAGGATGGCAGCCAAAGGCGTGAACGCTGGAACGGCCAAGGCGCATTGAAGAGCTTCGAATACGAAGGCCACGCGCCCCTGGCGTCCGTTGTCGTCGATCCGGATCACAAGATCTTGATCGATGACGACCTCTACAATAACCAAGTCTCGGCCCACGATCGGGCCCTGCCTCGAGTACACGAACGGCTCTCCTACTTTGCCGCGCTCGGCTTGATCGGCGCCGCACCATGATACGCCGCGATCAATCGTTGCTCAGAAAGGCGGTCGCTCTAAACTGGTGCGTCTCGTCCGTGCTCGGGTGGACCACCGCGTGGCCCGTCATCGCTAGCGTGGGAGCCGGCGGGCTCGGCGCGCTCGGCGAAGGCGACCGGGCGCTGTTCGAGCCCGGCGGGCTGTGGCTCGTCGAACTGTTGCGCAGCGACGGGGCGGCGCTGCTGGCTAGCTTGCGCGCAGCAGCGTTCTTGTTCCTGTTGGGCGCATTGTTAAGGACGCTGCCATTGGCAGTGCTGTTTCGCGCGGCGCTCGGCGCCGAGGCGTCGTTCGCCGAAAGTGTGGTGAGCGCTCTGCCCCAGCTGGTTCGCTTCTGGGTGTTGGCGCTGCTCGAGATTGGCGGAAAGATCGTGATCTTCGGGCTGGGCGCGCTGATCGCGCATGCTTGCTCGGACTTTGGGCTCGCGCCGAAGGAGGGGCCGCTGAGCGTCTGGATCCCCGCTGCGGCGGCGCTGCTCGCGTTCGCAACCGTCGCCTTCTTGTCGATCGTCCTCGATGTGGCGCGCGCGTGCTCAACGCGCGACGAACGCGCGTTGTCCCGCGTGCTCGATCAGAGCTTGGATCTCGCCAAGGGCGCCCTGGCGGACTTGGTGCCGGGCTACCTTGTGCGCGTCGGGCTCGGCGTGTTCACGGTCGCCGCTTGCGCGCGGCTCGTGGAGGTCATCGACGTGGGTCGACCCGGTGCGTTCCGACCCTGGCTCGTCGGTGGCTTGCATCAGGCCGTAATCGCAGGCCTGTGCCTCATCCAAGGCCTGTGGGCAGCGCGCGTAACGGCCGTGGTGGAGCGCTCTGCGCAGCCCCAAACAGCCGGCTAACGCGCCGCGCTCAGCCTGCGCGCTTCTCGCCGAGCAGGCGACGATAGATCTGAAGATAGCGGCGCGCGGGGCGGTCCCAGCCCAGATCGCGACGCATCACGCGGCGGCGGAGCTGGTGAAAGCGCTCGTTGCCGTAGGCCGATACCGCCCGCTCGACAGCCCCGACGAGCTCTTCGCTAGCGAGCGGCGCGTAGAGAAAGCCAGTGCCGGTCTCGAGCTCGGCGTCGATGTCGACGACCACGTCGGGCACTCCGCCGCACGCAAGCGCGACCGGGATCGCGCCGTAGCGCAGCGCTGCAACCTCGGCTTGCGCACCCGGAGACTCCGAGCGCACGCTGAGCGTGAAGTCGGCAGCGGCGATGCCGCGCCTGAGTTCGGCATCGCCGCCCCGCAGCAGCAGGCCGAGGTCGCCCTCATACTGGTGCTGCAGGCGCTCCAAGGCGCGCGTCAGCTCTGCGTCGGCCTCGCCCAACACGACGACCCCGAGCGGCAGGGTGAGCAACTTCGGCAACGCCCGTAGTAGCGTCTTCTGTCCGCCGGCGTCGGTGCCAGCGAGCAAGGCCACGAGCAATGGACGCTCAGTCTCCAAGCGGAGCCCTGTCGCGCGCACCAGCGCCGTCTTGCAGCGCCCCTTGTTGCCGAGATCTTCGGCGTCGTAGCGACTTTCGATCGCGGCATCCGTGGCCGGACTGAAAATGGCGTAGTCGACCCCTTCCAGCACGCCAGCGAGCGGCTCATTGAGCCCTTCGATCAAGCCCCCGAGCGGCCCTTTGCCAAGCTCGAGCGCGTAGCCGGGCGACACCGTCGTCACTTCGCGCGCCGCGCCGAGCCCAAGGCGGAGCGGAGATACGCGCGCCGCGACGCGCGCACGTGGCTCATTCACGAGCTCGCCGAGCCGAGCCAGGCTCTCCGGCTCGAACGTGGGGTCGGCCGCGCCGTGGAGGGTGAGTACACTCGGAGGCAGCGTTGAATCCGCTGCAAGCAGCGCGACGCTGGGTGCCGCCGCCCAATCGTGAACGTGGACGACGTCGACGCGCTTTCCTTGCTCGAGCCGCTCACGCACGAGCGCGACGGCGGCGCGCGAGAGCAGCGCCGAACGCGCCCCATCAGCTTCGCTCACGCCACCGAGTGATCCGAAGCCCGCCCCAATGTCGCTGAATTCGGGCGCGTCGAACAGAACGATGGAGACCCCGGACGCCAACTGGCCGTCGAGCACCGTGACGTCCAGCCCCGGCTCGACGTGCAATGGGCTGAGGCGCCTGGCCAGCAGAGGACCGGACTCCTGAAAGCCGGGCGTCTTTGGCAACGCCACCGTCACATTGTGGCCCAACTGGCGCAGCGCCTTGGCCAAGGCAGCAATCGAATCCGCGGCGGCTGTCGCCCGTGCATGCGGGCCGAGCTCGGCCGCAACCATCAAAACGTCCATCGAGCGCGGGTCTACACCAACTGGGGAGCAGGAACCAATCGGCGGTCATTCCGGGCCAAAAGGCGGCGCGCGACCGGCCACCGCCCGATCCGCGGTTTCCCGCCCAGCAGCTGGGGCTTTGGGGCCCCATCGCCCCCTCGATGACAGCACCGGCGTGACTGGGGTCGAGGCCGAGCGCGTGATATAGGGGCCGCCGCTCCGATGGACGACCTCATCCGCAAAGCCGCCGTACTCGAAGAAGCGCTGCCTTACATCCGCCGCTTTCACAACCGCACGGTCGTGGTGAAGTACGGCGGTCACGCGATGACCGACGAAGTGCTCAAGGAGAGCTTCGCGAAGGACGTTTGCTTGCTCCGCTTCGTGGGCATCCGCGTGGTGGTGGTGCACGGCGGTGGACCCCAAATCAATCGCATGCTCGACCGCGTCGGCATCAAGAGCGTGTTCAACGCAGGTCTGCGCATCACTGACAGCGAGACCATGGACGTGGTCGAGATGGTGCTCGGCGGCGGCGTGAACCAGGAGATCGTCGGCCTGATCTGCCAGCACGGTGGGCGCGCCGTGGGCCTTTCGGGGCGCGACGACCGTTTCATGCGCGGGCGGCGCCTCGAGCCAGTCTTGGCGAAGGACGAGAACGGCAAGGAAATCTCGGTCGATCTCGGGCGCGTCGGCGAGGTCGAGCACGTCGACGCGGTGTTGCTCGAGCAGCTTATTAGCAGTGGTTTCATTCCGGTCATCGCGCCGATCGCGGTGGACAGCGACGGGCGTTCACTCAACGTCAACGCGGACACTGCAGCGGGCAGCATTGCGGGCGCGCTGCGCGCTGCCAAGCTGGTGCTGATGACCGACGTCGAGGGGGTCAAAACCAAGTCGGGAGACCTGATTCGCTCGCTCGACGCCGCCGAAGCCGAAGAACTGATCGGCCAGGGCGTCATCACCGGCGGCATGATCCCCAAGGTGCGCTGCGCGCTCGACGCCGTGACGCTCGGCGTCGAGAAAGTCCACGTGCTCGATGGCCGCCGTTTGCACGCCATTTTGCTCGAGGTCTTCACTGACGAAGGCGTCGGCACCGAACTGCGGCGCAGCGGCCAACGCTGAGCCCGACGGGTTGCAGGCACAGCGTGCGGCAGGCAAAGCCGGGAGCAGCATTGGTACGCCCCGAGGGCGTGGCAAAAGACGCCATCCTGCGCGTGTTTCGCGTCCCCTCCGAAGCCGCAGGCATGCGCCTCGACGTGTTCCTGTCGAGTGAGCTCCGCCACACCAGTCGCACCCGCGCACGGGCCATCGTGGAGCGTAGTGCGTACTCGCTCGACGGGCGCCACCTCTCGAGCAGCGACCGTGTGCGCACCGGCGATAGTATCGCCCTCTGGCGGGAGCCGTTCGAGGATGACGCGGAGCAACCTCCGCTCAAAGTCGTCTACGAAGATGCGCACCTACTCGTGATCGACAAACCGCCCCTCGTGACGGTTCATCCGACGGCGCGCTACCACCGCCATACCGTGAAGGTGCGGCTCGACGCCGAGCGCCCCGGCCAATTTCACGCGCTCATTC
>JAEUAF010000437.1 GCA_019695485.1 Sorangium sp. | reverse complement strand
CGGCGCAGCTAGCGGTGGCGCCGGAAGCGGCGGCAAAGCTTCTGGCGGTGCGGCTTCCGGCGGCGCGGCCGCGGGTGGCTCGACCGGGGGCGGCACGACGCCGATCAAAGTCTGGATCGCCGGCGATTCGACGGTTCAAAACTGTAGCAGCGCGTGTCCCTGCGGGTGGGGTGGTCAGTTCGACGCTTTGTTCAACGCCAACGTGACAGTCAACAACAGCGCTGTCGGCGGGCGCAGTATTCAGACCTGGCTCTACGAAGCAAACGTGAGCTCGACGCTCGGTTCGAACGGCGAGTGCACGCTCACGTCGACCGCCTACAACGCGCGTTGGACCGCCATGCTCAACGCGACTTCGGGCATGAAGGCCGGCGATTACCTGTTCATTCAGTTCGGTATCAACGACGGCGATTCGACCTGTCCGCGCCACGTGGGTCTCACGCTCTTCAAGACGTACCTCACGACCATGGCTCAAGCGGCCAAGGATCATGGAGCGCAGCCCATCTTCCTCACGCCAACGAGTGCGATTGCTTGCAGCGGGAGCATGGCGATAGCGACGCGCGGCGCGTTCGTGACTGCCACGAAAGACGCGGGCACGGCTGCAGGCGTGCCCGTCATCGATTTACACCAGCTCAGCATCAATCTTTACACGTCACTCGGCTTCTGCCCGAACAACGCCGACTACACGACGGGCGCGCTGGGCGCTTTCTTCTGCGACGACCACACGCACTTCGAGGCCGCTGGCGCCGTGCAAATCGCTGGGCTCGTCGCCAAGGCCCTCAAAGATCAGGGCATCCCGCTCGCAGCCTACCTCAAGTAGAGGACGCGGGAACGCTAGCGGGTTCGCCGGCTTTGAGGCTCAGCGAGATGGCGCTCCGGGCACCGACGCGCACCAAAATCTGCTGATCGATGCTCGAAACGATGCGGGCTTGGTCGAGCGTTCCTTGGCTCCACTCGAGGTCGACCGAGAGCCCGCCGCGCGCCTTGGCACCGCGCAGCACGCCCGTGTGCAGTGCCTTGGGCAGCGCCGGCAGGAGATGCAGTGCACCGCGCCGACTTTGGAGCAACATTTCCAGAATCCCCGCGGCTCCGCCGAAGTTGCCGTCGATTTGAAATGGCGGGTGCGCGTCGAACAGATTCGTATAGGTACGCTCGGGGCTCAGCAAGAGTCGCAAGAGCTCATAGGCGCGCTCGCCCTCCAGAAGTCGTGCCCAGAGGTTGACCTTCCAGGCCAAGCTCCAGCCCGTGGCGGCGTCTCCGCGGAGCTCCAGCGTGCGACGCGCCGCTGCCGCCAATTCCGGCGTGGCCTCGACAGAAATTTGCTGGGACGGGTGGAGGCCAAACAAGTGCGAGACGTGCCGATGGTGCGGCTCGGGAACCTCTAGGTCCCAGTCGGCGAGCCACTCTTGAAGCTGGCCGCCGCGGCCGACGCGGTATGGTGCGAGGCGAGCGCGCGCGCTCGCGAGCTCGTCGCGCAAGGCGGCGTCCAAGCCGAGCTCTTTGGCGCTCTCGATCGTCGCGCTGAAGAGATCGCGCAAAATCGCGTTATCCACGGTCGGGCCCGCGCACAGCGTGGAGCCGAACGGATGCTGATTTTCAGGCGACATACTGGGGCAAGTGACGAGGTATCCGCTTTCGGGGTGAGGCAGCAGCGTGTCGAGGAAGAACTCGCAGGCGCCCTTCAGAATCGGGTACGCCTCGGCCAAGTACGCGCGATCGAGCGTATATTCGTAGTGCTCCCAAAGGTGGAGGCAGAGCCAAGCGCCACCCATCGGCCACAGGCCCCACTCGGCGCCATCGACCGGCGCGGTAGCGCGCCACAGATCGACATTGTGGTGGGCGACCCAACCCCGCGCGCCGTAGTGTTCACGTGCCGTGCGCTGGCCACTCTCGGCCAAGTCGCGCAACAGGGCGAGCAGCGGCTCGGTGCATTCCGGCAAGGCTGCGGGCTCTGCGGGCCAATAGTTCATCTCGGTATTGATGTTGATGGTGCACTTGCAGCCCCACGGCGGATGGAGCTTGTCGTTCCACAGGCCTTGCAGATTCGCGGGTTGGCTGCCTGGGCGTGAACAGGCGAGGAGCAGGTAACGCGCGTATTGCACGTAGAGCGCAGCGAGCTTCGGGTCGGCTCCGTCTTCGAAGCTTGCCACGCGGGCGTCAGTGGGCCGCTCACTCGACGCATCAGCTCCGCCGAAATCGATGCTCAGTCGCCGAAATCGTGGTTGATAGTCCGACAAGTGGCGCTCGCGAAGTTCCGCATACGAGAGCCCCTCGACCTTCTCGAGCCGCGCTTGGACGATTGCACGCGGATCGCCGCTGAGGTCTTGGAAGCTCAGATAGTTGCTGGCCGCCGTCGCCACCAGCACGAACGAGTCGACGTTGCGCAGGCTGACGCCTTCTTCGCCCGGCATGGCCCGCCCTCCACTCGCGCGAATGCGAGCCGCGAACTCGAACAAGAGTGCGCCATCGATGCCGAGCGCGGCCAGGTTGCGGCCGCGCATGCCGAACTCGGTCCGGGATTGCCAGCGCTCGACGCCGCGCTGCCACTCGTGCATGCCGCGCTGTTCGGACTCCAGGCGCAGGCGAGCTGTCAACGCGCCTGGTTGACTCACCTCGAAGCGCGCGACCAAGACGCTGTCCGCCGCGCTCACGAAAAACTCCCGCGTAAAACTCAGCCCGTGAAGGTCGTAGCGCGTGCGCGCGATGGCCGTGTCCAAATCGAGTTCGCGACGATAGTTGCTGGCCGCCTCATGGCCGGCAAGCTCGATGAACAGGTCGCCGAGCGGCTGAAACGGCGGCTGATACTTGGGCCGTCCCATCAGCTTTTCCTCGGCGAGCACGGATGCGTGGCGATATTGGCCCTCGAAGATCAGGCGACGCACCTCGGGCAACGCGGCCTTGGCGTCGGGGTTCGTGGCGTCGTAGGGGCCCGCCGCCCAGAGCGTCGCTTCGTTGAGCACGAGCCGTTCCCGCTCGGGTGCCCCGAGCACCAACGCGCCGAGCACTCCGTTGCCGAGCGGCAGCCCTTCGGTAATGGCTTCCCGGGCCGGTTGTTCGTAAAAGAGAGTGAGCGGTGAAGGCGCGTGCGCGGCGGATGGATCGCGGGTCATGAAAACAGGCCTCGCGCCTTCTTACACGCGCTCGATTCCCTCGAAAACCCTTTCCGCTTGCGCTCGGAGGGTGAACGCTGAATCGTGGGCGGGCCTCCTCGTCGGCTGGTGTTTCTGCGTGCGCTCCGTTACCCCAAGAGACCTGTCCGGTCATTGCCCGCGTTGCTTGTTGAACTTGCCGTTCTGTCTGTGTGCGGAGCTGCCCGTCGTCAGGACCGAGGTCGAGATCGTCATCGTACGTCACGTCGCCGAACTGAGACTCACCAGCAACACCGGGCGTCTCGCGGCGCTGTCGCTGACCAACGTCAAGGTGCTCGACTACGGCGGGGGTGAAGCGTTCGATGAAAGCGCGCTCGACCCCGAGGGCGCGTGGCTCCTCTACAACAGCGCGGCGTCGCCCGTCGCGCGTGAGAGTCCGCCGCGCGCCAAGCGGCTGTTCGTGCTGGACGGCAGTTTTCGGCAGGCGCGACGCATGTACAAGCGTCTCGAGTCGCTTCATTCGGTGCCGGAGCTCGCGCTGAGCCCGCCAGCCATCGCTCCCTTGCGCTTGCGGCAGCCACCCCATCCCGCTGGCATGTCGACGCTCGAAGCCATCGCGCACGCCATTGCGCTGCTCGAGAGCCCCGCGCTGGCGGAGCCATTGCATCGACTGCAGCGCGAGTTCGTGCGCCGCATGGATGCTCTGCGCGGTCGACAGCGGGACGCCGAAGGGCGCGCCATCAGCTAGCTGAGCTCTTCGGACCGGACTACGGGCGCGGCGGCATGGCTGCTGTGGGACTCGATTCCCAGTCGGCGCACTCACGTTCGGTGTCCCTGCCGTGCGCGCGTACGCCGCTCGCCCGAAATTCCGAGGGCAGGCGCGCCGGTTTGAGCCCGAGCGCGCCGGATATGCGGGGTGAGGGCGGTGCACTCCCAAGCGGCGGAGTCGAGCTCTGCGCTGGCCCGTCCGAGAAACAGTAGCGGTTCTGGCCTGCGCGTTTGGCCGCATACATCGCAAAGTCCGCGGACTTTAGCAGGCGGTCCGGCGTCGTGCCGGCCTCGGGATACAGCGCGACCCCGACGCTGCCACAGACCACGGCGCTGGTCTCGCCGAGCGCGATGGGGGCGGACAGGCAATACAGAAGGCGCTCGACGATGGGGCGAAGTTCATCCCGGCTCTGCACGTCGTTCAAGAGCACGGCAAACTCGTCACCGCCGAAGCGCGCGACGATGTCGTATTCACGAAACACGCAGCGCAGGCGGACTCCGACTTCGTAAAGTACGCGGTCGCCCGCGTCGTGCCCTAGGCTGTCGTTGACGTCCTTGAAGCCGTCGAGGTCGATCATCAAGAGCGCAAATCGCCGGTTCTGGCGGTCACAGCGGGCCACGGCTTGCACCATGCTTTCACCGAAACTCGGCCGATTCGCGAGGCCGGTGAGCGGGTCGTAGTGCGCGAGGCGGCGCAGCCTGAGCTCCGAGCGCTTGCGTTCCCTCGCGAAACGCAGGGCACGCAGCACGCTGCGCGCGTCGCTGCGCCCTTTGGGTAAGAAGTCTTGCGCGCCGAGCTGGACCACTTGCAGGGCCAAGGCTTCGTCGTCGACTGCGCTGGTGACCAAGATCGCGGAGGCAGGCGCGCTGGCGTGGAGTCTTAACACAGCGTCCATGCCGCACGCATCGGGCAGCGACAGCTCGGTGATGATGGAATCGAAATCAGTATGGTGGAGCGCGCGCAAAGCGTCCTGCAAGCGCGTCACGTGCACGAGCGACAGCCCCGGCAGCTCGCGCAGTTGCTCCTTCAGCCGCTCGCTTGCTTCGGGCGAGTCGTCGACCAGCAGCACCGACCAGCCGAGCGGAGCCGCCGACGGTCGCGAGCGAGAGAGGTGCAGGGCGTTGGCCCGTTCGAGCGTCGAACGAAGCTCGCTGGCGCTCCAAGGAGAGACCAGGCGGGCGGCGATGGCGCCCCCTGCCAGCCCCTTGTAGTGGACTTCGGCGGCGGCCTCGGCCGACATCAAGACGAAGGCGCTCGCGCGGTCCTGCCCCGCGAGCCTTTCCACGACATCGATCACGTCGCCGCCCCCCACGCTCACATCTACGACGATCAGCGGGAACGAACGCTGCTGAAGCAGCTCGTGGGCGAACTCGACGCTGCTCGCCACCACCACCTCGATGCCGAGCCCGCGCGCGGCGTTGGCGAACGCCACGCGCAGATTGCGGTCCTCCGCCAAGAGCAGCGTGAGCGCGGGCAAAATCGCCGCCTGGGCGTCAGGCCCCGGATCATTCAGCTGCCGCATCGATTTTTCCCTCTGAATCCCGGGGGGTTATTGCGCGCGCGGGGCGCGCAATAACTGCCGTTCCTCGATCGTCGACGTTAGCGCCTTCGTCTTGGTTCGCACAAGCAAACGAGAGCGAACCTCGGCACTTTCCTTGGCTTAGTTTTGAAGTGCGATTTCGTCGACGCCGCTTTCCGACGCGCCGCTTTCCGACGCGCCGCTTTCCGACGCGCCTCTGCGCCGGGGCCGTTCCGCATTGGCCGCCCCAGTTTGGGACCTGACTGCGCCGGAGCGCTGGGAATCGGCTCAGTGTCAGCACTTTGACGGCGTCGGTTCGCGGCGCGCTGTCGCCCCGGAAAACGTGTTAACTTGCGCCCCGATCGAGCATGACGAGGTGCCTGTCCCCGCTTCTGGTCGCAACTTTCTTGGCGATTGTGCCTGCGTGTTTACCGTCGCGCGTCGCCGCAGCGTCAAACGCGCACGATGAGCCGGTGCCGGCCCAGGAAGCGCGGGCCGAGCTCCAGCTCGAGCTCGACTTGCCGAGAACGGGCAGCTGCGAGGAGGACTTCGACCTCGCACTCTATGCGAACCGCGGCGTCGAGTTCATACGCTGGGCGGCGGGTAGTCAGAAGTGCAGCGGACGACGCCTGACGATTCGCTACCTACCTGCACGAATCGATGGCGAACGATTGACGAAACGCGTGAAGGAGCTCGCGCAGCAGGTGCGGGTGTTGACTCATGACTAAGCGGCAACAACGGCGACGGCCTTGGGTTTTCGCGATGCTGTTGGTTTCGGCTTCGTTGCCGAGCCTTTGCGTGCTCGGGCGCGCGTCGGCGCAGGACGAGGGGGATGCTGACCCCGTCGAAGCGGGGCCGAGTTTTGAAGTCGGCAAGAAAACGGCGGCGATTCTGAAGGCGATCGCATCGAATGGGGCGGTGCTCGTCAACGTATCGCGCGCCGACTTGCCGGCGAGTCCCGACATTTTGAACCTAGGTCGGCGTGGTACGGAAGCGCTCACGCGCTGCGTTTCGGACAACGTCGACGACGGGGTGCGCAGTGTCTGTGCCACGTTGCTGGGCCGCCTTGGTGATCGCCGAGCCCTCGGGGCGTTACAGGAGGCGCTCGAGGCCTGGAGCCCAGAGGTGCGCGAGTCTGCCATCGTGGCCTTGCGGCGGATGCCAGAACCTAGCTCGTTTCCGGCGCTGGCGAGCGTGCTCAGCCGTGAAGACGAGACGCCCGAGAACCGTACCCTGGCGCTGCAGACCTTGGGCCTGCTGTCGGACCAGCGCGCCGTGAGCCTGCTCCGGAAACATCTCCGCGAGCCCGACAGTGAGCTCAGGCCCGCGGCGTTTCGCGGCGTCTGGAGCAGCCGACACTTGTTTGCGCGCCAAACGCTGGTGGACGACGTGAAGTACGCGCTAAGCAGCGGGGACGGCCTATTGGTTCTGCCCGCGACGCACGCCGCGGCCGAGCTGCGCGATCCGGGGCTGGTCCCCGCGCTGGTGCCGCTGATGACCAACGCGGATTCCCGGGTGCGTAACCGCGCCGTCTATGCGCTCGGTCGCATTGGCGACAAAGCTGCTAGTAGCGCGCTGCTCGCTCAGATCCCGAAGGTGCGCGAAGCGCGCATGCTGAACAACATCGCGTTCGCGCTGGAGCGGCTCGATCCGAAGGCGTTCTTCGCTGCTGCGGGCAAGCTTGCCCAACACAAGCAAGCCTCCATCCGCATGAACGCGGCGTTCGTTCTTGGCGACGTCAGGCGCTCCGAGGGCATCCCGTTGCTAGCCCGCGCACTCAACGACGAGAACGATTACGTGCGCGTGAGCGCGGTTGCTGCGCTCGGCAAGCTGGATGCGCCTGAGGCTTTGAAGCTCGTCGAGCCCTACGCCGCCGACAAGAATCGCACCCTCCGAAAGACCGCGCTACTCTCGTTGCTTTCGCTGAGCAACGGCCAGAAAAAGGACGTCGTCTACGACGCGCTGGTCGCGGTGCCCGCTGGCGATGCATTCACGGAGCAGGCGCGGCTCGAGGGAACGCTCGCCTTGGCGGGCCTCGGCGATGGGCGGGTGACTCCGCGCGTGCTCGACTGTTTGGAGCATGGCCGCTGCTCGGTGCGTGACGTGGACCCGTTTCTGCGCGTGCAAAAGGCCGACTTCGTGGGTGGAAGGTTGATGCTTTCGTGGGCCAAGGGGCGCAGCGATCTGACCAATTTGGTCGGCGCGCTGCGTCCGCCCGGTGCCGGCCTGCTCGCCAGCAGTGAAGTGCAGTTCTCGCTCGGCCATGCGCCCTGGTCGCGCGTGGAGAGTGCCGTCGATCTAGCGGGCGCTGTCGGAGAGGAACAAGCGGTGAAGGCGCTATCGCCGCTGCTGCAGCATGCCAACACCGATCTGCGCGTGCACGCGGCGCTCGCCTTGTCGAGGCTTGGTCAGAGCTCCGCCGATCAGGTCCTGTTCAGCGAGTTCGACAATTTGCCGAGCGGCTGGCTGCCGCGAGTGGCGCGCTTGCTAGGCTCGGTTGGCGAACCCGCGCTGCGAGAGCGCTTTCGCCCTGAGCTCGTACGCCGTGAGCGCGGTAAGGAGCTATCGCTGTCGCTCGCGGCTTCCGCCGTACTGCTCGCCTGGGAGCCGGAGGCCGCCATCTTTCGCTTTCTCGACGCGCTAGCCTCGGACAGCGTGGAGGCGCGCGAACTCGCCATTATGTATCTGAATCGCGAGCAGCGCCCGACGACGACGAGTCTTTTGCGGCGCGCGTTGGCGCGCGAGACGCGACCGTTCGTGCGCGATTTGCTGCGCAAATTGCTCGACTCTCGGCGCGGTACCGCCGGCGCCGCGCCTTGAACGCCCCGCGTGGGAAGGCGGGGCGCCTGCGGCTGCTCGTGGCCGCGCTCGCGGTCGGTTGTGCCGTCGCCTGCTTCGCCTACGACGCCCGCGCTCAGGCGGCCGACGCGAAGCGCGTGGCGTTGCTGACGCTCGCGCTGGTTGGTTTGGCTGCCGGCTTGGCTTTCCCGCGAAGCCGTGAGCGTTCGCTCGCGGTGCGAGGCAGCCGCGTGTCGTGGGCTGCGCTCGCCGGTGTCGCCTTCGTGGGCTGGTCGGCGCTCAGCGTTCTTTGGGGGCAAACCGGGCCCGCGCTCTTGGAATTGACGCCCTGGTGCGCCGCGCTCGGCATTGCGCTGGCCGGCGCCGCGCTGGGGACGCAGGCCGCGCAGCGTAGCGCCGAGCTTGCGGCGTGGCTGGTCGGGATTTTGGGCAGCGCCTGGCTGATTGGAGCTTGGCTCGCGGGTGAGCGCGGCTTTTTTCTGCACGCAGGGCAGGGCAACCCGAATTGGGCTGGCCTGCTTTTGGCAATCGCTTGGCCGCTGGCGCGACCGTCACGCGCAAAGTGGCGCGCGGCTCGTTGGGCAACGCGGGCTGTGGCCGCGGCTTGGGGGCTAGCGCTGGTGCTTTGCGGGTCGCGCGTGGGGCTGTGTGCTGCGGGGATCGGCTTGGTGGTTGCCGCCTGGACAGCGCAGGCTCCGCTGCGGGCGCACTATCTCACCTGTCTCTCGATGCTGGCGCTGGCGTTCGCTCTGACGCTGGCGTTCGCTGGCAAGACCTCGACGCGTAACGAGAGCGCAGCCAACGCGAGCGCGAATGAGCGCGGTCCCCATGAGTTACCGGCCCCGCGAAGCGAAGGCAAACAGAGCGCCGCCAGCTCCCTCGCTGGAAGGCTTTGGATTCAGCAGATCAGCGCGCGCGCGGCGCTTGCCAATGCGCCCTGGGGAGCCGGGTTGGGCCATTTTTCTTCGGCATTTCTCAGCAGCCAAGGCCGTGCCCTCGACGCTCTGAGCCCGCAGCAGGCAGCGCGTCGCTTTTCCAACGCGACTACCGCGCACAACGATTGGTTGCAGGTCGCCCTCGAATCAGGGCTGCCCGGCCTCGGTTTGTTTTGCGCAGCGCTTGGGTTCTCGCTGCGGGCTCAGCTACGCAGCGGCTGGGCAGCGGGCAGCGGCAGCTTGGCCGCGTTTGCTCTCGCCAGCTTCGGCGATAGTCCGCTGTACCTGCCCGCACCGACGCTCTTGCTTGGGTTGGTGTTCGGGGCGTTGCCCCGAGAGGGCCACGCGCTGACTGTCTCACCCACGACTGGCCTGGGCCTGCGTGTCTTGCTGCTCGCTGCCTGTGCCTCGTTGCTGCCGCCGAGCCTCGCTGCTTGGCTCGCGACGCGCGCGCGTAGCGCCGCTTCGCTGGCAGCGCCCGCCCAGCGCGCGCGATTGCTCGAGAAGAGTGCGCGGCTGACTCCGGGGGCGTGGGAAAGCGCCTTCGAGCTTGGCTTGCTGCGTTTGGAGAGCGGGCACGCCGAGGCGGCGGCTCGCGAGCTCGAGCGGGCCGCGTCGCTCGGCGCGGGGCTCGCGGCATTGCTGGCCCTTGGCAACGCAGAGATCGAGTGCGGGAAGCCGGAGCGCGCGATCACGGCATTCCGCGCGGCCCTCGCGCTCAATCGCGGTTCGGCGCGCGCCCACCTCGGTCTCAGCGAAGCTTTGCGTGAAGGCTCCGCGCTCGGGGAGGCGGAAGAGCACGCCCGCACGGCGCTTCGCCTGCTACCCGGCGACACACGCGCGCGCGAACTGCTCGATGCGATCATCGAACAGCGGGCAGACCACGACCTCGGGCTCTAGAGTCCGAGTTTTGGCCTAGAAATCAAGAAGGCCGGCGAAGCCAGCGGTCAGTCGCGAAAAGCCGCGAGGCTGAGCGCCGCCCGCGGCAATCGGCAGGGCGATGCCTCGCTCTCCCCGCAAGAACAGGTGGGACTCCGGAACGACGCCGGCTCCGCCCAGCTCGAAGCGCGCTTCTGCGCCAAGCGAGGTATCGAGCAGAGGCTGACAGAGTCGCGCGCAATCAAGCTCGACGCCCGGACTTACCCGCGTGAACGTGAGCAGGCTGAGCCGCCCTTGCTCGAACCACACGCTCTCGGCGTTGAACGTGGGGAGACGTAGCGCTTCATAGCCAGGGACTGGAGTCGATGAGAAATTGAGCCGCAGTGGCTTCGGAAACGGAAGCTTCCAGTCGAAGTGCGTAGCGGTCAGGGAAACCGGATCTGCTCCGGCCGGCGCCGCCACGCACAAGCCCAAAACGACCGAAAGCACCGCCAATTGAACCCGCGCCTTCATGCATCACAGGTTACCTCGCGATCGGCTCCTGTCCAGGCAGCAGTCGAGGCAGCCGGACTCGAAACACGGAGCCGACGCCTGCGTGAGTCTCCACTTCGACCGTGCCCCCGTGAGAGCGGACGGTGCCGGCGACTGACGCCAGACCGAGGCCGGTCCCTTTTCCCGTAGCCTTGGTCGTAAAGAACGGCTCGAAGATTTTCGGCAGCACGTCGCTCGGGATTCCACCACCGGTGTCCTCGACCTCGATCTCCGCGAGGCCTGACGGGTGCTCGTCACACGCGGGTCTCGTCAGCGTGCGGACGGTGAGGGTGCCCTCTCCGTTCATGGCATCCTTTGCATTCAAGAACAGGTTCAAGAGGGCGTTTTGGATGAGTCCGGCGTCGGCCATTACGCGCGGGCCGCTGCTGTCCAATTGCGCCACCACCTTGAGTCCAGGTGGGGCTGATCGTTGCAGTAACCGAATAGCTCCGGTCACGAGCGTATCGAGCTCGCAGGGAACCGTCGTAACTTGAGCTTTGCGCGAAAAGACCAAGAGCTGTCGGGTGAGCTCGGCCGCGCGCGTGGACACTTCCAAGATCTCGTCGGCCATCTCGGCGCCTTCGGAGTGGTCGCTGAGCTCGCTGCGCAGCAGACTCGCGGTGCCAAGGATGGCGGTCAGACTATTGTTGAAATCGTGGGCGACGCCCGCGGCGATGCGCCCGACGGTTTCGAGGTGCTGCGCTTCCAGAGCTTTGCGCTCGGCCTCCAAACGTCCCGCGTCGGCGCGTTCGCGGGCTCGGGCCTGCTGCTCGGCATCTTCGAGGGCGCGCTCGAGGCGGTTCACGACTTGAACGGTTACGCTGACCGCAAGCGCTATGACCAGGAAGGATATCGTGGTCGTTCGAAGCCACGACGGAAACTCGTCCGGCGCGACATCGCGCGCGGAGGGTACGGCCAGCACGTGATGCGACATCAGCCAACCCACACCGAGCACGGAGCAGCCCGCTAGGCAAAACGCTACGATGAGCCAGCGTCGGCTCAGGAGTAAGCCTGCCAACATGAGCGTGACGCTCATCGATACGGCAGGGCCGGAGATGTATCCGACCGCCGCGTAGCCGAATAGCGAAACCAAGCCGCAGAGACTCAGCAGCAGCGCACGCTTCACGCCCTGCAGCTCTTGCACGCCCGCGACCAGGTAGAGCAGAACACCGCTAGTTGCCACGCCAACCGGCAAGAACGGTAGCCCGCGCCGATGGATGAGCGTCCCAAAGAGCAGCCCTCCGATCAGCATCACGCCCGCAAAGACGCGCATCAGACGCTGCACGAGTTCGGCGCGCCAAGACGTAGGGGGAGCCCCACCGCCTGTCTGCATAGGTCGTCGAGTATTGCTCGCCCGAGGCGCCGCTGGCGACCCCCAAATGGCTCGTCTCGCCGCGCGCTAGAGGACGGGGCCGTGGTGCCCTGGGCGCGTCCCTATTTCTAAATGATATTAGTCATTTGGGTGGCGTGGTGGTCAGAAGTAGCCAAGTGCCCCGAAGAAAGCGCCCCCCTGGGTGGCCGCAACCAGCGGCTGCAGCTGAATGAGACTTGGATCGCGACGCCAGATCTGCGTCAGGCGTTGGGTCGGCGTTTGGATGAGGAACGCGCTGCCGAGCAGCGTGCCACCGAGGACAGCGACAGTGCCTAAGCCGACCCGCCCAGCCAAACGATCATCAGGCGTGCTCGCCGACCACTCGTTGGCGACGAATCCGACGCCTGCGCCGAGCACCAACACGCCGCCGAGGATCCCCCGAATCCAGCGGTCCCGGGCCTCGTCGGCCCGAAGCTCGCGAAGTCGCTCGTCCGCAACGGCGAACGCTCGCCCGTAGTCCCCCTCGGACTTCAGCACGCCGCGGTACTCGGACGCTGCGCGTTCTCCCGCCCAAGGGCGCCCGAGCCAGTAGCCCCCTTGAAAGAGGGCCAGCCCGCCGAGGCCCAAGTAAACACTGCCGGCCACGGTGGCGTCGCTGCGAGTCGTATCGGAGAGGCGGTCGCGAAACGCGAGCATCGAGCCTCCGGCCAGCACCAAAACTGCCCCCGCGCCCAGCATCACCGAACCGGACAGAAGGCGCTGGCTGCGTTCAGCGCCCTCGATTTCTCCGAGCACGAGATTCATACGCAGCGCATCGTCGCGCGAGACGCCGAACACCGGGCGCGGCGCGCTGCCCGCTTCTTTGATGTAAGCGGCGACTGCGCGCGGGCCGAAAGGCCGCGCGAACAGCTTTTGGAAGATCTCCGCCGGGCCCCGAGCACTACCGGGAGGCACGCCGGCCTCGAGTGAATTCAGCGCCAGCTCTTCGCCCTCTGTCGGAAGCGCAAATGTCTTGAGCTCATCTGCCAGGCGCGAGGAAGCGTTGCTACGTCGCTCCAGTACGTCGCCGCTTGCCCAATCGCTCGGCAAGGCGAGGCTGAGCGTAGTGCCAGCCTCCACGTTCGCGTCCAGGAACGGTAGCCCCTCGCGGTCACGAAGCCGGACTCTGAGCGGCGTTGCGTCGCTGAGGTGCAATCGGCGAATGCCCGTGCGATTGGGCAGCATGACGATTGGCGCGGCATCTAGCGCACCCGGTCCACGCGCGAACACGTGCGGTCGCATGTTCGGGTTCTTGACGTCCGCGGTTGCCGTCGCCACGAAGGCGGCCAGCTCTTGATAGCTGACCTGGCCGTCGGCGTTCGCGTCTGCGGCCCCAAGCAGTCCGGAGCGGACGACGTGGCTGAAAATTCCCGATTGGATCTCCGACCATTCGAAGGCCTCACCCTCGGCGCTAGTAGAGAGGAAGACGCCCACGTTGGGCAGTCGCTGCGACAAGGAGCGTGAGACGTCATCCGGCGTCGCAAAGTAGCGCCCACCTGGCTTGCGAGCCCCGAGCATGAAGAACGAATTGCAGCTGTCGAGGATCACGTGCGCGCGGGAAAATGGGATCGAGCGCAGCCACGCCTCGAGGTCGTTCGAGGAAAAGCGCGAGTCGGCGAGCTCGATGAAGCCGGTGCCGCTCTCGACGTCGCCGTGACCCGCAAAGATGAAGTAAACGTCGCTTTCCTGCCCAGCCTGGCTGGCTTCGCGCACGCGCCGAGCGATCTCGCGGCCCACGCGCGTGAGCTCATTGCGCGTCGGGGGCAGCGCCTGCCGGCTGGCTTCGGGGAAGAGCCCGCGCGTGTCTCGATCGAAGTCCGACAACAGGAAGGTGCGCTCGGGCGCGATCGTGCGCAAGATGTCGAAGTAGCGCGCGGCGTCGTCATCCGCGTAGTGAAGGTCCGGACGGCGGCTCAACAGGCTGCGATTGTTGCCGATGACGACGGCGAACGAGCGGCTCGGCTTGGCTGCCTGGGCTTCCGCGCGACCCGACACGCCGAGCGCCAACAACAGGCTCAACACTCCCGGACTCCCCCGCAGCCCTTTCACCGAAAATCCCCCACGTCCGTGCGTTCCACGCTGGGAGCTTTGGAGTGCGCTGTTCGAGGGCGCACGACGACGCGGGTTTCTCGCAGTGCTGCGCTCGGAAAGCGCTGCCCGAGCGAGCTCAGAGTGAGCTGCTCTCGAGACAGCCGCTCGATCGCGGACACCGGCGTCGCCGCGACATCGACGATGCTTATGATGCGCGCTGGCCCGAGCGCGAGGTCGTCGAACGAGACCGCCGTCTCGAGCAGGCGCTCGCCTTGTTGCGGCGCGAGGCGAGTGCCAGTCGGGTCTTCGTCGGCGCGCGTGTACGACGGCGAGATCCAATGAACCTCGCCGCGTGCATCGATGATGAACACCAGCAAGTACATCGGCCTATTGCCTAGATTGCGGACGCTTGCGCTCAGATTGGCGTCCTGCTCCACGCTATCGTCCGCAAGGATGTGGAATGCGGACCCTGAAAGGACATAGGGCTCGACAGAGACCGCTCCCGCGAGCGGATTGGAGATCGCTCCGCCCCGCGCTTGGAGTCCCGAGAAGGCACCCTCGTTCTGCGCCGCGCTCGCCACGAATAGGCATAACCCTGCGGCCAGAGAGCCCGCTCCGACGAGCCACGCGACTCGCGGAAGCCCACGGCGCGGCGAGGGCTGATCGATTCGGCTGAGAACGTCCCGCACGTGCGTGTCCACGTCGAGGGACGCGGGCGGCGGGGCGGCAAGGTCCGCAATCGTGCGTCGCAATGCCTGCTCCTGCTGACGACAACGCGGGCACCGAACCAGGTGGGCGCTTAGCTGCGAAAGGGTTTCGGGCGGTAGATCGTGATCGACGAACTGAATGAGCTCCATCTCGCTCGGACAGTCGGTGCGCATCAGCGCCCCCTTTCGAGCAGCGCTCGCAGCGCTTTCAGGCCGTGATGAACGCGCGAGCGCAGTGTGGACTCGCCGACGTTCAGCACGAGCGTCATCTCGTCGTAACGGAGGTCCTCGGCGTAGCGTAGCAGCAACGCCTCGCGCATCGCGCGCGGGACGCGGGCTAGGGCGTCCCGGACCTTGCGTCGTCGTTCCTCGACCAACAAGAGGTCGATCTGGTCGGGTGAGGGGGGTGGAGTCAGGGCGAGGCATTCGCTCTCGTGACGCAAGCCGACGCGCGCGCCTCGCAAGTGGTTGCGGCAACGATTGCGGGCGACCGTGATGAGCCAGACCGGAAAGCCGCTCTCTGCGCGGTATTGCGCGCGGCGCTCCCAAACGGTCGCCCAGGTTTCTTGCGCGAGTTCGACGCCGAGCTGCCGATCCGCGGTAAATCGCGTGCAGACGTTCACGATGCGGATCGCGTGCCGGCGAACCAGGACGGCAAAAGCCTCACGCAGCCCGGCCTGGCAGAGCGCCATGAGCTCATCGTCGTTCCGCTCTGACAGCGGCGACGCTTTTACGGGGCTGGCTTCCACGAGGCGCGGAAACGTCATCACGGCTGACAGAACACGCGAGCGCCCTAAAGCGTTGAAGAAAAAAACGCGGCTCGCGGGCCGATCCTGCTAGCGGGAATGCTTTCGCCGTTGCCGGTCGGGCTGAAAAAAAGTTCTGGGCACTGCGCTCGTTTGCCGCGCAGTCGTCACCGCACGGGCGTCGGTAGTCGGATCTCGTGTCGACGGACGTGTTGATTCGAGGCCGCTCTCGATTGCTTCCGATTCGGTTCCGAACACTTACGCTTCGGCGTTCTGAATCACGTCTAAAGGAGCATCGAGTCGTCGGCTGAAAACCGAGTTGCGCCGGGGGGGGCGCGCTCAAGAACGGTGGAGTTTGTACGAATGCGTGAGTTGTCTGAGGGGAGGTGTTCAAATGCTCTTCCGCGAAATCTGAAATCGTGGTAGTCGGTTCGCCGTGGGAAATCTCGTCGATTGGGGCGTTCGTGGGTATCAATTTGCAAGAGCCGCGCTCGAGCGTCGGTCGCCCGCACGTGCGTTGGCCTCAACGCTCGCGCTATTAGCGACCACGCTTGCCGCGTCGAGCGGCTTCGCACAAGCCGGAACGTGGACCAGCGTTCCGTTCAACACCGTCACTGGGATCTCGAGTCAAGTCGGAGTGTTACTCACGGACGGCTCGGTCTTGATGCAGTCTGCGGGCGACTGGCGTGTGTGGTCGAAGCTCACGCCGGACGCTAGCGGAAACTACGCGAATGGCACCTGGAGTGCTGCTGCTTCGAGCGGCATTGGACGCCTGTATTTCCCGCGCGCGACGCTCAAGGACGGGCGCGTGTTCATTGCCGGCGGGGAGTACCTCTCTGGGAGCGAAACCGACCACAACGCCGCAGAGATCTACGATCCGCTGACCAATGTTTGGACGCGGATGCCGGACGGCTTGTTTGGCGATCTTGGCGACGTTCCCAATCAAGTCATGCCCGACGGTCGGCTAATCCTTGGCTATCGGTTTGGCGGCTCCGTTCAGTTCTTCGACCCCACGACGAGTGCGTGGTCACTCGCGCCGAGCAAGCCAACGGGGAGTGGCAGCGAAGAGACCTGGTCGCTGTTGCCGAACGGCAACGTCCTCGATCCAAGCTCAAGTCAGCCCTATTCGTTCATCCCTTCGGCGAATCAATGGGTGTCGGCGGCTGTGCCGCCAGTAACCATGCAAAATCCCTCGGATCTCGAGACGGGACCCGCGGTATTTCTCTACAACGGTAAGCTGCTCGCACTGGGGGCGTTTGGTAACCTCGTGCTCTACACGCCCGGCGCGACGCCGAGTGATCCGGGTTCCTGGGCGCTCGGTCCGAGTGTGCCGCCTCCGGCTGCGGCGAACGGCAATCCGAACGGCTCCCAGTATGCCGAGGACGTGCCGGCTTGCGTCGAAACCAACGGCAAAGTGCTGCTAGTGTCGTCCGACGCCATCTTCGGAGCGGGGAATTTCAGCGAGTACGACCCGGTGACGAATACGCTGGCGCCCATCGCCGGGCCGGTGATTTCGAGCAGCCAACCCTCGTATTTGCTGCAATTCATCGCCCTCCCGAACGGGCAGATCCTGCTCACGGGAACGGGTACGAACGACTATCTCTACACGCCGGTAGGGGCTCCGCAAGATGCCTGGCGTCCCACGATTCAGAGCATCACCCCAAACACCGATGGGTCCTACACGCTCAGCGGTCTTCAGCTGAATGGGCTTACCCAAGGGGCCTCTTACGGGGATGAGGGCAACGCTCAGACGAACTATCCGATCGTGCGCTTCGTGAGCGGCTCCAGCGTCCGCTATGCGCGCTCCTTCAATCACAGCACGATGGGCTTCGCGACTGGCTCCGCCGTCGTGCAGACGAACTTCACGCTGCCTCCGGGGATTCCGATGGGGACCTACCAGGTGTCTGTCGTGGCCAATGGCATTGCGTCGAGTCCGGTGAACTTCACCGTCGGCCAGGGCCAAAATCAGGCGCCGAGCGTAAGCATCACCTCGCCTGCCAACAATGCGACGTTCACGGCCCCCGCGCAGATCAACATCAATGCCTCGGCTTCCGACAGCGATGGCACGGTGTCGAAGGTCGAGTTTTACCAGGGTGCCACGTTGCTCGGCACGATCAGCGCTGCTCCTTACACGTTCATCTGGTCGAACGTGGCGGCTGGCTCCTACGCCCTGACGGCGCGGGCCTACGACAATCTGAACGCAATGACGACCTCGGCGGCCGTCAATGTCGTCGTGACCGCCCCGAACCAGGCGCCCGCGGTGAACATTACTTCGCCCGCGAACAACGCGACCTTCTCGGCTCCCGCGCAAATCACGCTGAACGCCAACGCCACGGACACTGACGGCAGCGTTTCGAAGGTGGAGTTTTACTCGGGTAGCACCCTGCTCGCGACCGACACCGCGTCACCGTACAGCTTCGCTTGGGCGAACGTGGCGGCGGGCTCCTACGCCCTCACTGCGAAAGCGTATGACAACCTAAATGCCGTCACCACGTCGGCGATTGTCAATGTCGTGGTGACACCTCCGAACCAGGCGCCCGCGGTGAACATTACTTCACCGGCGAACAACGCGACCTTCGCGGCTCCCGCGCAAGTCACGCTGAACGCCAACGCCACGGATGCCGATGGCAGCGTGTCCAAGGTCGAGTTCTATGCGGGCACGACGCTGCTTGGGACGGACACGACGTCGCCGTACAGCTTCGCTTGGGCGAACGTCGCGGCGGGTTCCTACGCCCTCACTGCCAAGGCGTATGACAACCTGAACGCGGTCACTACGTCGAGCATCATCAGCATCACGGTCACGGGCAATCAGGCCCCCGTCGTGAACATTACCTCGCCCGCGAATAACGCGACCTTCACTGCCCCCGCGCAGGTCACCATCAACGCGACCGCCAGCGACGCCGACGGGACTATCTCCAAAGTGGAGTTTTACCGCGGCACAACGCTGCTCGGGACGGATACGACGTCGCCGTACAGTTTCGCGTGGGCGAACGTCGCGGCAGGATCGTACGCCCTCACGGCGAAGGCTTACGACAATCTGAACGCCGTCACTACCTCCAGCACCATCAACATCACGGTGTCGAGCGGCGGGACCAACCCCTGCGCGGGGCTTTGCAGCAGCCCGACGGTGTTTACTGGGCCAAACTACCAGTCCGGAAACGTGGGCACCGGGACCGTTTGCCGCGAGACGACCTCCGCCCTCCACGCTGGAAATTGCAGCAACATCGCCAGCCGAACCCTGAGCGTCAATGGCACGGCCATGAACTGCAGTCTGTGGACGCTGCCCGCCAAGCGCAACGGCGGCTATTGCATCCAGGTTACGGCCGGAACGCCAGACTGGACCTCGTTTGCGACTTGGTGAGTCGAAGCTCGTGCGTTGAGGCAGCCGAGCCGGCGTGAATCGCCGGCTCGCTGCCGAAGGTTCCGCGTCCGGGGTTGGCGCGCCGTCCCAAATGAGGGACCCTCCCGGCGTGGAAGCCTCGACGAATTGGAAAGAGCAGATTTCTGACGGTGAAGAGGCCCGCTTCGAGCGCTATGCCGAAGCGCTTCGCGCTCTGCAGCGGGAGCACGCCGGAGTAGGCCCGCCGAGTCGCGCTCTGCACGCTAAGGGCACAGCCGGAGTGGAGGCTGAGTTCGAAGTGCTGGATGGCTTGCCCGCCGCGGCGCAGGCCGGCCTGTTCGCGAAGCCTGGTCGGTACCGCGCCTACGTGCGCTTTTCGAACGGAGCCGGGACGCGCCAACCCGACAAGACCGCGGACGTGCGGGGTGTGGCTATCAAGGTCTTGGGCGTTGAAGGGCGGAAAGTCATTCCCGGCCTCGAGGACGCGAAGACACAGGACTTTTCGCTGATCAGGACGCCCGTCACCCCGTTCCGTAACGCGGATGAGTTCATGGGCGTGGTGCTAGCGGCGGCGGGCAGCAAGCTCCTGCTCCTGCCGCGGATCTTTGGCGCGCTGGGCCTTAGAACCTTCGGGGTGCTCGGGCGCTTGAGCTCGGGCACGTCGGCGCCGATCGCTTCGCTCGCGACCACGCACTACTTCAGCGCGGTGCCCATTCGCTGTGGCGACTATGCGGTGCACTACGCGCTCGAGCCGCAGCTGAGCGCCGACCCCGCGGCGCAACCGAGCTCGGAGCTCGGCGCCGAGCTCGCTTCGCGGCTCGAGCGTGGTCCCGTGGTTTACGATTTTCGGCTGCAGTTTTACGTCGATGACAGGAAGACTCCGATCGAAGATGCGTCCGTCGAGTGGCGCGCGGCCGACGCACCGTTCGTGACGGTGGCGCGATTGACGTTGCCCAAGCAGGAGCCCGCTTCGGCGCGAGGGCAACGGTTGGCCGCTTACATCGAAGAGTTGTCGTTCGACCCGTGGCACGCGCTCGAAGCTCATCGCCCGCTCGGCAACGTGATGCGCGCGCGCAAT
>JAEUAF010000405.1 GCA_019695485.1 Sorangium sp. | reverse complement strand
CCGGCTGTTCCAAGCGAATGGCAACGTCCAATGGCTCGTTGGCGCCCAAATCGAAGTCACGCTCGGCGTCGGCATAACCGCGCAGTGTGAGGAGAATGCGATGCTTTCCCGGCGCGAGCTCCCCTGTCCACGGTGTCACCCCGAGCGGCTGGTCGTCGATGCTCACAGTCGCTCCGGCGGGGGTCGAGGCCACACTCACCTGTTGAATGCCCTTCTGTCGGAGAACGTTGGCGAACTTCGTGACGAGCTCGCGCACGGCGTTGGCGTTGGGGGCCGTCGGATTGCGTCGCAGGTAATCTCGATACCAGCGTAGCGCGCTCGCGTCGTCACCGAGGCGCTCATAGGCGCGGGCAATGTTAAATGACAACGGGGCGCTCGGCGCGAGCCTGTCAGCGGCCAAGAAGAAGTCCACCGCATCCTTGTAATGCTTGCGCTCGTACGCGTCCGCGCCCGCCTCGTACTTGGCTCTGGCTTCGCTTCGACGCTGTTCGACGGCCGCCTCGTCGCTCGCGGTCGCCGTCGGAGTTGGTTCGTCGCAGCGCGCCGGTGACGCGTGTCCCATCGCGAGGGCAAACGCCATCAGTGAGGAACAGGCTCGGCCGAGCGCGGATGCGCTCCATGCTTGCGTCGTAGCGCCCGGATTGCCGAGGGTCGTCATTAGTAGGGCGAAATCAGATCGCTAGGAGGGCTCGGCTGCTCGGGGGACTTCGCCGGCGTTTTCGTGGCACGCACAGGCTTGGGGACGGGCGTCGGGGCGCGGGTCAGCGCGCGGGCTCCGGCGCTAGGCGTGCCTTGCGTCGGAGCCGGCCGAACACTGGCGCTTCGGCTGGGGTCGTTGCCGCCGAGCGGCGGCTCTGGCGTCACTGTGGGTGGGCTATTCATGGGCAGTGCGGCGGCGGCTCCCATCGAAACCACGACTTCGTGGGTGCCAGAAGCACGAGGGGTCGAGGCGGTGATCGGCGCGGTCGGGCGAGGCCAGACGAAAGCGACGAGCCCAAGTGTCACGAGTGCCGCGCTCGCCGCGACCGCCGCCAGGGGAGCGCGCGATTTGGGTGGCAGAGCTGGCTGCGGTGGCGTCGCCGGGGCCGGGATGGTCTCGGCCGCCGGACCCGCTGGAATGCGGCCGTTCGCTGAGCCGGCGCCGAAGTCGACCGTGGGTGCGGTGCCGGCGGCCGTCGTCGGACGGATCCCGGAGCGAGGCGTGAGCCCGCTGAACGAAGGGAGCGATGCGCGCGATGCGCGCAGCGTGGTCGGATCGCTCGGTCGCAAGATCCACTTGGCCTCGAGCGAACTGCCCGCGATGTCCTCCGTCACGCCTTGGCGAATCAGCCAGCTTGCTAAGGCACGCCCGAGCTCACTCATCGAACGAAAGCGGAGCTCGCGGTCTTTCTCCAGACCGCGTAGCACAATCGCCCAAAGTGCTTCTTCCTCGGGGCCCTGCACGACGTGTTCGCGCGGTGGCTCTTCGAGGATGGCGCGCAAGAGCGCATTGTAGTTTGCGGCGGCAAACGGCGTCGTGCCGGTGAGCGCCTCGTAGAGGACGACGCAGAACGACCAGATGTCCGTGCGATGGTCGAGATCGTCCGAACCTCGCGCTTGTTCCGGCGACATGTAGTCCGGGCTTCCGAGCAGCGTACCGGCTTGGGTGAGCGCAGAGCCCGCGCCTCCCACCCCCGCGATCTTCGCGATTCCGAAGTCGACGAGCTTCGGCTGCACCGCGCCTTCCTCGCTGGCGATGAATACGTTGTCCGGTTTCAAATCGCGGTGAATGATGCTCTTCGAGTGTGCGACGGCGAGCGCGTCAGCGATTGGGAGCAGCAATTTTACCGCGTGTACCCCGGACAGAAATGCTTCCTCGGAGATCATCGCGGCCAGGCTGCGTCCGCTCAGGAGCTCCATGACGATGAACGCGTCACCGAGCTCTGATTCGCCGACGTCGAAGACGCGCACGATCGCAGGATGTCCGAGCTTTGCCGTCGCCTTGGCCTCCTGCTTCAGGCGCTGGGTCATCACGTCGCGGTCATCGCGCTCGGAGCGCATGAGCAGCTTGATGGCGACAGCTGCTTCGAGTTGCAGGTTGAAGGCGCCCCACACCACGCCCATGCCCCCCTGACCAAGCAATTGCTCGAGCCGATACTTCCCCGCGATCACATCACCCGCTTGGTAGCGGCGGTCGTCGTGATCTCTCGAAGGTAGTGCCATCGGAATTAAGAATGGCCAAAGTACCACATTTTCTGAGGGGCAGGCACAGAAGTCCAGGGGACGCTACACGGGCTCGCGCGCTCGACAGCTACGGCTCGTCGCGCGTTTCGGGCGGCGGTTCGAAACGGTTCGCCAACGCGCTCAGCGCGCGTAATCCGGAGCGATCAGATCGCGGCCGTTGGCCGCTCCGTGCGGCCTGGCGCTCTTCGTTAGCGTTGGGGCTTTGTGCACGCCGGCGCTGCTGATAACGCGTGGTGGCGCTGGGGCGAGCGGCCCCTGGGAGACGGGGCCCGGCCGGTCGTTAGCGGTGTTCGCAGACTGAGACGGGGCGAGTGCGTTTCCGGTCGCAGCGGACGCCGCCGCCTGCGGTACGCCGAGACGCGCGGACGGAGCGGGGGCGGCCGTTGTCGGGCGGCTGCTGCGCGCTGGAAGCGACTTGGCGCTCCCATCGGCGGCAAACGCGGGCGCCGCGCCCTTTTCCGCGTGCTTGCCGGTGGTGAGGACTCCCGACAGGAAAACGCCGGCGCACAATAGGACGGCCGCGACTGCCCCAATCATGCTCGCCCGGCGTGATGCGGGTTTCGGCGCAGGCAGCGTGAGCCGAGCCGAGCGGGATGACGCGGGCCCGGCTTCGATCGCCGACGCCGCGTTGTCGATCGACAGCGCGCCGAGCGAGCTCGCGCTCTGTCCCGCGCCATGCACCGCGGGAAGCGAGCCGCTCTCGAAGCGTACGTCGGCGGCGAGCTGCGCGCGTCGCAGCCCTTCGCGGCGCAGCGCCGCTCGGTCGCCGATCAACTCACCCAAGAAATCCTTCACTTGCCCCGCGATTTCAGGGGTGAACGCCAGCGGCACCGCGCGTTGCAAAGCGCCGAGCATTTCCTCGGCGCTCTGCCAGCGCCGTTCGGGGACCTTATCGAGCGCTTTCATCACCACAGCCTCGAGGGTGCGCGAGTAGCCCGAGACCACGAGGGACGGACGGGGCGCCGCTTCGTTGCTGGTGATTTGGTGCACGACGGCGGCGGGATTGTCGGTCTTGAACGGGTGCCGTCGCGCCGTGAGCGTGTAGAGCAGGATCCCCATCGCGAACACGTCTGCGCGCCTGTCGACCGTCTCACAGCGAATTTGCTCCGGTGCCATGTACGAGAACTTGCCCTTCACCTCGCCAGCTTCGGTCGAGGAGGAGTGCTGGTTCATGGCCTTCGCGATGCCGAAGTCGACCAGCTTGGCGACCCCGGAATAGGTCACGAGTACATTGTGCGGCGAGACATCGCGGTGCACGACGCCGAGCGCTGCGCCCGCATCGTCAGTCAGCTCGTGCGCAGCGTGCAACCCGAGCAGGGTTTGCCCGATGAGATTGACCGCGACGGGGAGCGGCAGCCCGCCCCGCTCCTCCGCGCGGTTGACGATGTAGCTGAGCGGCTCACCATCCACCCACTCCATCACCAGATAGAGAGTGCTCTCGTGCTCCCCGAGCTCCAGCGTTTGCACGACGTTGGGGTGGTGAATCAGCGAAGCAATGCGTGCTTCCTCGAGCAGCATGCTCTCGAGGCGGCCTTCGGAACCGGGAATCGGCAGCAGCGTCTTGACCGCCACAATCTTGTTGAAGCCGCGCGCGCCGCGCAGACGGCCGGCCCAAACTTGGCCCATGCCGCCGCGCGCGACGGGCAGCAGCAGCTCGTAGCGACCGAGCGTCTGTGGAATCGCGGGGAAGTTCGGGGCGTCGGCCATGAGAAACGTCGGGCGCAGAATCGAGAACCCGAAGGTCCTCCGATTTCGGGAACGGCCCACCGAATTCCCAAGTTAACGCCTCAGGTTCGGACGCTGCAAGGCTCTTCGCTTTGGGCGCGAGTGAGAGAACCTGCTCGGCGCCCTCTGGCTGTGTGTGGTGTGGAGTGGAGCTTCCCGCGCGCTAGCTTGGCGCCGTCGCCTGGCTTTGGCCTCGGAATCAGCGCTTTTTCGGGCTAGCGCGTTTACCACTCGCAAGGTTGATGTGTTGCAATGCCGACGCAGGCACCGATTCTTCTTCGAGCCAGGCTTGAATTGCAGGCTCCCAGCCGGCCTGCCAGGTCTCGCTCAGCCGGTCTCGCAAGAAGAGTGCGTAGAGCTTGTCGAGCGCCGTAAAGAGCTTCTCGGCGAGCATCATGCGTTCGAGAAACGCCTCGCTCGCGTCCGAGTTGATTACGCCAGGGACCACGGCGCCAGTCAGAGCATAGCGTGGCGCATCGAGCCCGGTCGCGAACTCACGCTCGGGACCCTGCAGAACGACGCGCGCGCGCACCGGGAATTTGCGCGCGCGCACGGCCTCGCGCGCTTCGTCGCCGTCCGCCGGCGCAGCGCCGCGAATGGTGACGCGTTCGTTCTTGTCGAGCGCTGACTCTAGGACGAGCTGCTTATCGAGCCAGACATGGTAGGGGCCGCCGTCGTCGAGCTTGACACCGTCGTTCACGAACTCCCCGCGCAGCCAAATCCAGAGTAGGAACTCCGGCCCGAGAAAGCGCGTGGTTTCAACGCGCTGAAAGAGCTCGTCGAGCGGTTCTTCGGCTTCTGGTGGGGGTTCTCCGTCAGCGGCTCGTCCCGTGGCGCCCTTCTTCTCGGGCGGCGCCGCGGGTTTTTCGGCTTTGCCTCTGGATAGGCGAAGCGGCGCTACCTCGCTCAGGCGACGCGCGAGCTTTTCGGGGAGCTCGGCGCGCTCGGCCGCTAGGTAGGGACTGTCCTCGTCGAGCTCGAGCCCGAATGTCTTCTCGAACAGCGCGCAGAAGTCGGCCAGCACGCGCCGTGAGTGCGTGAAGAACAATACGGTCTTCGCGTCGACGTCCCAGACCATGTCGAGCGCGCGCGTGGAAGGCGGGAATTTCTTGCGCAGCCTGAGCACGATCTTGTCACGGAGCTCGAGGCGCTCGTTGCGACTGAGTCGATTCTTGCCGCTCCGATGCAGGAGCTTTTGCTCCTCGTCGACGAGCTGCGAGCGGATCATGGCGCCAGGGATGCGGTAGCGGTCGATGCGCATCCCTAGCAGCACGAAGCGGTCTTCATAGACGTTGCCGCTGTCGAACTCGAGGTCGAACGGGCGCTCCATCACGCACCAGCCGCTCGCCTCTACGCTCTCGTCTTCGGGCTTGAGCGGCTCGAAGGTCCGCAAGCGGATCGATTGTAGGTACTTGTTCCGGAAGTCGCGCGGCGGCGCGCCCTTCACGAATAGCCGGGTCAAAGTCAACGAACCGCGTCGCGCACTCACGCGGGCTCCTTACTTTCGGCTGTGCGCTAGGTCAACCGGAGCGGACTTCGTGCCCTCCACGAGCCGGAATTGGGTCCAGAGGCGGCGCGCGGCGCGGCGCCGCTTGCGCCTGCGCGCTCGGGCCGTCACCTTCGTGCCCTCGATGTCCGAGCTTTCCGAGCTGAGTACTCGCGCCCAACGTGCCCACTGCTACCGCTGCGACAAAGCCGCGCTGCTCTGCTTGTGCGAGCGCATTCCGCGCGTCCTGAACCGCACCCCGATCGTGATCTTGCAGCACAAGCGCGAGTCGCGGCATCCGCTCGGAACCGTGCGCATCCTGGACCTGGGCCTCGAAAACCGGCGACTCGAAGTCGTGCCGGCCGGAGCGCGCTCGGGCAGCGAGCGGCCATCCTGGCTTCCCGATGGCGCGGGCTTGCTCTACCCAAGCAAGGACGCCGCGGAGTTGGGCGCGATCGCGGTGGCAGAGCGGCCGCGAGCCATCGTTGCCATCGACGGGACTTGGAATCAGGCGCGCGCGCTGTTTCGCGATCACGCCTGGCTGCAAACGTTGCCGCGCTTTCGCCTGCAACCGAGCAGCCCGTCGCGCTATCGCATCCGGCGCGAGCCGTTGCCCGCGTATCGTTCAACCGTGGAAGCGGTGGTGCAGGCGCTCGACGTGCTGGAGCCTGGTTGCGAGGCGGGCAAACTGCTCGTGGCGTTCGATGCTCTGATCGACGATCAAATCGCGCAAAGTCGCGGGGCGGGCCGAGCGCCGCGCAAACGCGACGCGCGCCCCTTTCGTGTACGCAAAATGCCGCTCGCGCTGGTCGAGGGCTTCGACCGCCTGGTCGTGGTGTATGGCGAGGCCGCGCGTCCAGAACACGAGCCCGATGGCGCGACCGAGCTCGTGCATTGGTGTGCGCTTCGCGTGCGCGATGGAGCGGTCTTCGATGAGATTTTGCGGCCGACCGCTGCCTTGCCGAGCGACGTGCGTTTGCGGCATCTTGGGTTGACGACGCAGGATGTCGCGTGTGGTGGCTCGCTCGCGGAGCTCACGCAGCGCTGGTCAGCGTTTTTGAAGGCCGACGATCTGATCGCCGCCTGGAATCCGCGTACGCTCGAGCTGTTCGGGCGCTGCTTGGGCCACGCGACCAACGGGGTTGGATTGAAGGGCGTGTATCGGCGGATTCGCGGCGTCGACGGCGACCTCGATCGCGTGCTCGCGCTGGAGGCGGCGAGTCAGGTGCCAGCATTGGTCCAACAGGCGCTCACCACGGTGCGGGGGCGAGCGCAGACGCGGCTCTCGAACGCCCTCAGAATCGTCTACTTCTTGCGAGAGCTGGCCTTCGGCAACTGACGTGTCGCGACACGGCCGCGGGGGATGTCGCCCGGCTGCGAGCGGCAGTCGGGGGGTAAGTAAGGATCGCTGTCGAATCTCGCGTAACGAGAGCTGCGGGGAGCGAATCGCGATGGTGCTAGGGTTTGCACGGATGACGCATGAGTAGTGTGCTTCTGATTCATGAGCGCGACTCGGTCGCCGTGGCGACTCGCGATCTCGCCGTCGGCGAGGAATTCGAGGTAGCAGGGGCCCGCGTCGCCGTGCAGCAAGCCGTGCCGCTCGGTCACAAGGTAGCAATCCGCGCGCACGCGACGGGCGAGCTCGTTCGAAAGTACGGCTACCCGATCGGGCGCGCGCTCGCGGCGATTCGGGCCGGCGAGCACGTGCACAGCCACAACTTGGCCAGCGCGTTGAGCTCCGAGCTGTCGCTACAGTTCGAGGGGCGTGCGCTCTCGACCGCTGCGCCGCTGCCGCGCGGATTCTCTGGGTACAGGCGCGCTGATGGGCGCGTCGGGACGCGCAACGAGCTCTGGGTCATCCCCACGGTTGGCTGCGTCGCACGCACCGCCGAGGCGCTGGCCCAGCGCTTTCGAGAGCGCCTGCCGAGCTTTCCTCACGTCGAAGGAGTGCACGCATTTAGTCACCCGTTTGGGTGCTCACAGCTCGGCGACGATCTCCAGAATACCCAGAAGATCTTGGCTCGGCTCGCCACTCATCCCAACGCGGGCGGCACGTTGGTGATCGGGCTCGGCTGCGAGAATAACCACTTGGCGGCCTTCGAGCCGTTTCTCGGTGCCCACGACGCCTCGCGCATTCGCTTTCTTTCCGCGCAGTCGGTAGAGGACGAGTTTGACACAGGGCTTTCGCTGCTGACGGAGCTTGCCCTTCGCGCCGAATGCGACACTCGCGTGGCAGTGCCGGCGGCCTCGCTGAGCGTGGGCTTGAAGTGCGGCGGCAGCGATGGGTTCTCCGGGGTGACGGCCAATCCACTGCTCGGCCGGTTCGCGTCTCGGCTCGCTGAGAGTGGCGGCACGCTGGTTCTGAGCGAGGTGCCCGAAATGTTCGGCGCCGAGAGCGCTTTTTTTCAACAGTGCGTCGACGCCGAGGTCTTCGAGCGCGCGCTGCGCATGGTCTCGGGGTTTCGGCGCTACTTCACCGAACACGGTCAGAGCGTGTACGAAAATCCGAGCCCCGGCAACAAGGCGGGCGGCATCACGACGCTCGAAGAGAAGTCGCTCGGCTGCGTGCAGAAAGGTGGCGATGCACCGATTCGAGACGTGATCGCGTATGGAGGCGTCACCCAGGTTTCAGGGCTGTCGCTGCTGCAAGGGCCAGGCAACGACGCCGTTTCGAGCACGGCGCTGGTGGCGGCCGGGGCCACGCTACTGCTGTTCACGACCGGGCGCGGGACGCCGCTCGGTTCGCCGGTGCCGACGCTCAAGGTATCGACCCAATCGGCCCTATTTCAGCGTAAACCTGGCTGGATCGACTTCGATGCCGGCGTGCTGCTCCACGGGGCCTGTCGCGACGCCGTCGACGATGCCTTCGAAGAGCTGGTGCTGGATGTGGCCTCTGGCGCGCGCACGCGCAACGAAGAACACGGTCAGCGCGACATCGCCATTTTCAAAGATGGCGTCACGCTCTAATGCGCTACGACGAATAGGAAACTCATCATGCAAGCCGCCGACGTTCAAGCATTTCAATCCCGGTTGCGCGAGGTCGCGGTCGTCGCGGTGATCCGCGCCGCCTCGGTCGACGCGGCGCTCGACATTAGCCGCGCGCTCGTGGAGGGGGGAGTGAGTGGCATCGAGATCACATTCTCGACGCCCGGCGCCGTCGAGGCGATCGCGCGTGCGAAAGTAGAGCTGCCTCGCGCGTTCGTTGGCGCGGGCACCGTGCTCAGCGCGGAGCAGCTCGAGGCTGCTTGCGATGCGGGCGCAAGCTTTCTGGTGAGTCCGCATTGCGACGAGGCACTGGTCGCGTTGGCGCACGAGCGGGGGGTGCCGTTCATGCCCGGGGCGCTCACGCCCACGGAGGTCGTTCGCGCTCATCAGGCGGGCGCGGCGTGCGTCAAGCTCTTTCCAGGGTCGGCGGTGGGTCCGTCGTATCTCAAGGCACTGCGCGCGCCGTTCCCTCACATCCCGCTGATGCCGACGGGCGGCGTCGACGAACACAACCTCGGCGAATGGTTTGCGGCCGGTGCCATCGCGGTTGGCATGGGTGGAAACCTCGCGCAAGGCAGCCTCGAACAGATTTCGGCGTGCGCCTCGCGCATCGCACGAGCGCTTGCTGCGCTGCGCTAAACGGCGCTGTCGAGGGCCGCGAAGAAACGTTCGATCTCTTGGTCCGTACCTACGGTGATGCGCAAGGCGTCGCACAGTTCGGGCACCGGGAAGTAGCGCACGAGCACGCCCTGCTCCTTGA
>JAEUAF010000346.1 GCA_019695485.1 Sorangium sp. | reverse complement strand
GGCGCGCAAGCGCGCGCCCGAGGTGCGCGCGCGCGATGGGAATCGAGTTCGAGAGGCCAAGCCGTTCAGCCACGGCAAGCACCGACGACAGCGCTTGTTCGGCCTGGGCGTTGGCGCCGGTCTCGACACAGGCAAAGCCCAGGCTGGTCTGTTGCAAACAAGCGTTGCGCAGATCTCCCGCGAGCTCGAATTGCCGCGCCGCCTCCTCGGCCAGAATTACGCGCGCGCTCGGATCGCGCCCGGTACCAGCCCGCACAGCGCGCGCTTCGAAGACCCAGCCCATGACGGCGGGGTCGGCACCCACACTTTCGGCCGCCGCCTCCACCCGCTCGAGCAGGCGATCGGCAAGCTCGACCCCACCTGCCAGCACCAGCTGCGTCGCCGTGCGGCTGGCCGCGATCACTACGGCGCGCGCGTTTTCGGCGTCGATCGGCACTTCCAAGAGCGCCTGACTCAGCGGGGTTCCCCGTTCCAAGTCGCCGAGCTTGCCGCTCGCAGCGGCGGCTTCACCGAGCGCGGCACACCAGTCCGGGCTGTTCGGCAAGAGGCACTCGATCGCCTCCAGCGCGAAACGCTGACAGTCAGCGTTCTTGCCCTGCCATTTGCAGGCCTCGGCCTGAATCATGCGCAGACGGCCGTGATGTTCTCGCGACGCTCCGCTTTCGACGCCGCGCTGCGCGCGCGCCTGAGCGCCGTCGAGATCCCCACCTTCCAAAGCTTGCTGCGCCGAGCGGAGATACCACTCGACGGCACTCTCGGGGCGGCCGCCGCGTTCGAAGTGCTCGGCCAACGCCAGCGCGTCGCACTCGCCCGCCGATTTCAGGAACTGAGCGGCTAGGCGATGCCCGAGCTCGCGATCTTCGTCGGTCAGCGCGGCGTAGGCGGCGTCGCGAATCAAGCCATTCCTGAACTCGTACTCGCGTTGCGACGAATAACGGCCGACTCCGCGCGCCGCCAGCACTTCGCGCTCGACCAAGTGATTTAGCATCACCTCCACGTTCATGCCGACATCGCCGATCAGCGCCTCCACCCCTGCGCGCAGAAAGCGTGTCCCAAAAACGCTAGCAGCGCGCAGCAACAAGCGCGCCTCGGAGTCGAGCGCTTCCAAGCGCCCCTGAGCCAGCACCATCACCGTGTCGGACGACTCGTAGCCGCGGCCTTCGGCTTCGGCGCGCAATAGCTCTTCTAGCCAGAGCGCGTTGCCGCCAGCGCGGTCCACGATGCGCTCGATCACGTGCTCCTTCACCTGACCGCGAAGCACCTGCCGCGACAACGCCTCCGCCGCTTTTCGGCTGAGCTCGGGGAGGCGTAGCTCGACGACGCCGCGTCGCACCCACAGATTCGGGAAGATGTCGTGCACTTCGGGGCGGGCCAGCGCCACCACCATCAGCGGCCGCTCCACCAGCTGACGCAGCGCCGAATCCATGAAACGCACGCTCGGCAAATCCCCCCACTGCAGGTCGTCCAGCACCAAGAGCAACGGGCTATGTCGGCTCTCGGCCTCCAGCCAATCCTCGAAAGCGCGCAACATCTGATCGCCGAGCAGCACCGCGTCCTGACGCGCGGCGCGCAGCTGCGGGCTGGCCTCATCGGAGAACGGCGCGCCGATCAGTTCACCCATGAACTCGGCCACGCGTGAGACGTGCTGCTCGGGCACGTGACGGGCCACCCGCGCTCGCAGCTTCTGACAGCGCACGGGTGTGCTTTCACCCTCCAAGATCCCCGACGCGCGCCGAATCGCTGCCGCGACGAGCGCAAACGGCGAGCCCTGGCTCAACGGATCCGCCTCCGCGCGCCAGATCTCGGGTGGCGTATCGCCGGCCCGCAGTTTGTGCAAAAACTCGTCCCCCAGGCGAGACTTACCTACGCCGGCTGGGGACGAGACGAGCACCGCGCGTGCCACCGATTCGGACTGGCACTCTTCGTAAGTCGCCTCGAGCGTCAAGAGTTCGCGGTTGCGCCCGACCATCACGGTCGGAGTTCCGAGCAGGGTGCGCGATGGCTCCTGCGCGTCACGCAGCCCGCGCAACATCAGCCCGCGCTGATCGCCGCGCACGTCGAAGCGCGAGTCGAGTAACCCCGCCGTCACTTCGTCGACGAAAATCGGCTGCGCCCCACCCGAGAACGGTGCGGCGTCCCCGTCCACCGTTTTCAAGTAGTTCGAGGCGCGCTCGATGGCCTGCCCAGCTGGCCATCGTCCAGACACGATGCTGCGACCGGTGCCGACCGCGAGCGACAGGAACGGGAAGCGCTGCCGCAAGGCGAGCGCGCAGCGCGCCGCCTGCACGACACGATCCGTCGCACTGCCGCGGCCGCTCGCCACGCGACCACTGAAAGTAACGACGATGCAGCCGTTGGCGAGCGACTCGAGCCGAGCCCCAAACGGCGCGACGATCTCCGACAACAGCTCCGCCGCGCCATCGCCCGGTCCGACGTGCGAGCTCGGATCGCTCGCCAAAATCACGGACAATACCCGCTGCTCGCCGGAGGTGAGCGACACGCGGCTGCCCTCTTCGATCGGGCGCGAATCGTCGACCTCGGACATTTCTGCGAGCGCGCGCGCCACCGCGCCTGCGTCGGCAGGGCGCTGCTCCGGGTGCTTCTCCAACATGGCCGCAACCAGACGATCGAGCTCTTCGGGAACCCGCACCCCGAGCGAGCTCACGAGCGGCACATCGTCGACCAAAATCTTGGCGAGGAGCTCCATCAGCGTGCGGCCCGCGAACGCGCGACGCCCAGTCAGGCATTCGAAGAGCACGCAGCCGAGCGCGAATACATCGCTGCGCGGCGTGATGAGTCCCGAGCCCTGTGCTTGCTCCGGAGCCATGTAGCCGGGCGTCCCGAGCGCACTACCAGTGAGCGTGATGCGCGTGGCCAAGCTGCCGAGCATGGCGATGCCGAAGTCGAGCACTTTGACTTCCGCCACGCTGCCGCGCGACAGAAACAAATTTCGCGGGCTGAGATCGCGGTGCACGATACCGCGCACGTGAGCCACGCTCAGGGCCTCCGCGACGCGTCGGACCAAGCTCACGCTCTCGCGCGCGGTCAGTGCGTGGTGAGCCAGGCGCGAGGCGAGATCGGTCCCCTCGAGCCACTCCATGGCCAGATAAGGTGTGCCATCCGCACACATCCCGTGCGCGATGTAGCGCACGATAGCCGGGTGCTCGAGCTCCGAGAGGACCCGCGCCTCGCGACTGAATCGCTCATCATCGGCGGCTTGCCCTGAGAGCAACTTGATCGCGACCAACGCTCCCGCCTGGCGGTCCCAGGCACGATAAACCGCGCCCATGCCGCCGACGCCGGCCAGCGCGCGCACCTCGAAACGGCCGGCGATCAACTGCCCGGCACAAAGCTGGGTGCCGAACGACGGGCCCAACTTGAGCTCTTCGGCACGATTCACGCTTCCCGCGATGGAGGTCACATCGGGCGTGGAGTCGGCGTCGGACACGGGGCTGACTCTATCCTGGGACTCCTGGTCGAGCAATTCCCCAGATATATTGGAGGGATGAAGGAGGAACGACGATGACGGGGATTGCCTCTCCCTTCGAGCGCGGACTCGACCAAACGCTTGCCGAGATTACCGAGATCACGCTGCGGCGCGAGCCGACGCTCAGGAACCTACAGATCACGCAGCGCTACGCCGATTTGTCGCGCGCGCTCGGCGCCGTGATCGGAGACAGCAACGCCAATTGGTCGACCTTCGCCACCTGGGCGTCGAAGACCGCTGGGCAATCCATCCGCGGCGAGGAAGTGCCGCGTGAAGTGCTCGAGGCCTTGAACGAGCAAGCGCGCTTCAAAGCGGAGTGGGCAAAGCTGACGCGCCCGGTGTTCGGGTTCGTGCCCTTCGACCTCGAGCTCTTCGACCTCGTCCGCGCCATCATCACGGAAGTCAGCCAGCAGATCGCCGAGGGCAACCTGAAGGTGTTCCGCGAACTGGCGCCCGTCTTCGCCCGCTTTTCGTTCGCGTTTCAAGCCCCCGAAAACCGCACCGAACAGGAGTTCGCCCTATTCCTCGGCGGGCTCAAGGACGGACCGCCGGAAACGGACGGCCAATCGCTGCTGAAGGAGGCGTTCGGCTACTATTTCCGCGCCGCGAGCAGTGAGTCAGCGAAAGAGCGCGCCGAGCTCACATTACACGGCAGCATCTTGATTGGCTTACACGAGCAGACGCGCCTGCAGTCGAACATCGAAGGCGGGATCGACGCGCCGGTTTCGCCGCGCGTGTACGACCAATTCAAGGGCGGCATCGTATTTTGGCTACGCCCACTGCTTCGCTTGTTCTTTCACGGGCGCTGGCAGCTCTTTCATTCGCACCTCGAAGAGACGTGGGAGCGCATCGCGACGCGTTTTTTCATGCGCCTGTCGCTGCCGCACGGAAAATCAGTCTCACTCGGCGAAGACATCCCTCTGCGGCGCGGCCGAGCCTTCCCCCCGCTGCTCGATCCGCTCACGGATCCGTCCCTCATCAGTCTCGTCGCAAAGTACGACAAGAACCTGGAAACCACGGGCGGCAGCGGCGCCGCCAACTGGATCGTGCTCGCGAATCGCATGACCTTCATCGCGGACCTGTTCCGCTCGAGCCAATGCGACAAAGACATGTTCGACGAGCCGTTCACGCCGGAGCAACGCCGCGACATCCAGGCGGGGCGTATTCCGACCGGCCCGCTTTGAGCACCCCGAGCGTGTTCTCGCACTAGAGCGATTCGGGATACGCGCTGAGGTCGTCGAGGTCCCCGGGGCTCAGGCGTGAAGTGTCGCCGTGAGCGCTGCCGCCGCATGCTGGGTCGAAGCGCTCGCTAAGAGTTTGGGCGCAGCCGTCGTGCATGAACGGCGCGCGCATGCCGACGCCAATCAGCGACGGTACCTGCGTGGCGGCTCCTTTGCCGATCGACAGCGAGAGGTTGTTGGTGAATTTGCCGCCCGCGTGACACCCCGCGCAGCCGACCTCGTTGGCGTCGAAGAGTGCCTTGCCGCGCAACGCGGCGGGGTCGTGGGCGTCGCGCAACGCTGGCCGTCGCGGCAAGCCAAACAAGTAGTCCTGCAAGGCCAGCATGCGCTCCGCGCTTTCCTCGGGCCCGCCCATGCGGTGCACGAGGACATCGCCAATCAGCGCGGGCAGGTTCGCGAACTCGCCGCCCCAGTGAAAAGGCTCGGTGCCCTGAATGCCGGCGTCCAAAGCTTGGGTGCGGCGCGCGCCGACGGAGTCGAAACGCCATACGTGGCCATCCTCCGTACCCTCGGGGTGGCAGGACGCGCAGGCGATGCCGCCGCCACCGTCGCGATGAAAGATCTCGTGCCCCGTGTCGAGCACCGAGTCCGCCCCGAGACCGATCACGAATTCGCGGTCAAGGTTGGTGTCGTAAATCCAGAGCGCCGCAGGCTCGCGAGTCTGCGCAACCAAACGATCGGTCAGCGGATCGAACGCGACCGCTGTCGTCGGCGCATCCGGCGCATTGATGGAGGCGGAACTGACACAGGACTGCTCTGCCCGCCAAGCATCCGAGTAGACCGCGAGCGAGGGGGCGCGCGTCCGTATGTTGACTGTAATCTGGTTAGGGTCGGCGAAACCGGCGCTCGCCACGGCAATCGCTCCGCCCTTTGAGACGGCGACGTCGACCGGCACCACGGAGCCTGCGAGTTCCGGGCTTGTCGATATGGCGCCGGTCCCGGAGACCAGGGAGACCACGGTGCGCACGATGCCACCACAGTGGTCCGAACCGCTCGCGTAGGAGGACGGCCCCGGATCGAAAAACGCCTCGCCTCCCACACCAAGGCCGATCGCGCCGGCCGCGCCGTCGACACCCCCGGCTCCCCCAGCTCCCCCCGCAAAGGTGCCAAATGGTCCACTGAAGAAGCCCGGCAAGAAGATCGATTGCGTGGTGGCAAGCTGGTGAACGACCACCATGTCCCCGCCGGGAGTCGCGCGGGCACGCCAGGCGACTTCGGGAACGAAGGGCCCGTCCGAAGGCAAGCGGTAGCGCTGAGCTGGCTGCCCACGATCGTCGAACGCGAGCAGCTCGGCGCTGCGAAAGCGAGTCGCGAACAGCCGGTCGCCCAAGACCACGAGATCCCGCAAATCTGGATCGCTGGCGGTCGCACTGAGCGCGTCCCCGCCGCTGGGAGCAAATTCCGCAATCCGCCCCTCCGCGCAGGCGACGAGCACGTGCCCGCTGCGGGCCTCGTACGTCAGTCCGCGCGCGGAGAGGCAGGCAGAGCGGCGCGCAACGATTTGCCGCGTGCGAGGGTCCAGCGTTAGCAATTCGCCGCTCCTTCGCAGCGCAACGTGCACTCTCCCGTCGGCGTCCTCGATCAGGCGTCCCGGCTCGGCGCCGGGCACGAAGACGCTGCCCTCGACGGTCTGCGTCCCTAGATTGACGAAAAAAATCCGGTCACGGTCCGGGTCGGACGCGACGGCCCGCGTGCCGTCTTGCAGCACCAACAAAGTGCCTCCACTCACTGGCGGCGGGTTACTGCTGGCACGCGTCACGGGCCGCGTGTCCACGCCGCTCGCGGGCCCAACCACTGTAACAGGGGGGCTGCCACCGAAAGCTGCGCCCGCGCTGCCAACGAACGGCGCGTGGACTTCGTCCTCCGAAGCCTGGAGGTCACACGCAAACGGGGCGGCCGAAATCGCACCGCACGCAACGAGCGAAAGGCGAATCTTGGCCTTCTTGGCAATGACCGACATCGTGGACTCCGAGCGCGCCGCGGGGGCGCAGCAAAGCTGACCGCATCTGGACCATGTCCGAACAGACCGCGATCGATCCCTGCCCCCTTGAGTCGCCTCAGCGCGGCACGCCACTCAGTTTGAAAACGCGCGTGGGAGCACGCGCGCCCGGCGTCAGGCTGCCGCCATTTGAGCCCCCGCGACCGCTCTGCGAGGGGGGCTGCTCAGCGCAGCGTCAAATTCCGCACTACGAAGTTGTCGGCGGCATCGTAGGCGCGAATGCTGACCAGGGCGGGCCCCGCGGGAAGCACCGACGACAGATCGACGTCGATGACCTCGCGCTGCTCATCGAAGATGCCGTCGCTCGGAAACAGTGGACGCCATTCGTCGCTGCCCGCCACGCTCACTTCCACGCGCTGCACCGGGCCGACGCCGTCGACGACAATCGCTTGCAGCCGGCGTCCCACGAGCTTCAGCCCTTCGACGACCGGCGGTGTGTTGTCGACCAACACGACGCCACTCTCCATCTCGTCAGTGGTGACTTTATCAGCGGGGTTCGAGAGCTCATCGCTCGCCACGACCTTCAATCGGTAACGCCCCTCGGGCAGATCCGACGTGTCCCAGTTGTAGTTCTCCTTCGAGAGTCGCTCGTTCGGCTTCGTGAGATCGTACCAAGTGCTTTGACCCACCATGCGGTACTTGAGGCGATAGCGGAGCTCGTCCTTGTCCGGGTTGTCGGTCTTCCAAGTGATATTGAGGCTCGGGTCGGGCTTCCTCTGTACGGGACCGCCGGAGGCGCGCAACGAGTCCTCACTCGAGCGCTCACCGGCATTCTTCGCAGTGACCTCGGTGATCACGGCGCGCAGGTTGTCCGTCACGAACGAGACGTCCACGTCGGTGAGCACGGCCTTCGGATCCTTCGAAAAGCGCGCGCGAACTTGGAAATAGCGCGCGGGCGGGCTTTCGACTTTGGCAGACGCCTCGATTTCCCGGCTCCACGCGCTCCAGGTGTCGTCCGGATCCTTCGTGTTGCCGCTGCGCGTCGAGAGCAGCAGCGGGCCCGTCGCTTCCCAATCCATGCGCCCGAAGCGCGCGCGAATCCCGGCGTCGAGCACCTTGCTCGTCCAGATCGCGTCGGGACCCCCCATGCCCTTGACCGGGTGCAGCACGGCGGGATCGCTGCCGGCGATGAACGGCGTCTTGCCGGAGACGAGCAGCGCCGTCACTTGTCGCTCCTCGACGTCGGCGACGAGCACCGAGTTGTGACTGGCGTCCACGGTGTAGACGCGCCCTTCGACGCCGGTGCCGACGTAGGGGCGACCGTCGTCGCCCACGCTCAGGCTCGTGAAGTGCTCGTCACTGTCGTCGAGCAACTGATCGGGGCGACCATCCGGCGAGAAGCGATACAGCGTGCCCTTGCCCTTGGCGGGATTCGCAGGCGGCGTCGGTCCCGCGGGCGCTGCGTCGTTGCTACGCGGCTGACGCCCGGGCAACTGCGAGCCGGGCTTGATCTCGTTGGCAATGGCGTAGATCTCACCGCCATGGCCGATGGCGATGGCGCGCACTTCGGTGCGCGCGAAATCATAGACGACGCTGGCGCGGCCAGGCGCGGTGACTCGATAGAGCTTCGCTTTGTCGCTGGCACCGACGTAAACGCTGCCGTCGGGTGCCACGGCGACGCTCATCAGCTGCTGCTCCTCGGCGTCGAAATAGACCTGGGCGTCGCCGTTCGCGCTGATGCGAAACAGCTTTCCTTCGGGGCCGGTCGCCGCATACGCGACCTGAGCTTTGGGATCGAAGGCGACCTGCCAGACGTGTTCGGCGCCCTTCAGCTTCGCAAAATCGCTGAGCTTGCCGTGGTCGAACTTCATGACCTTGGCGTCCGGCATGGTGCCAACCAACGTGGCGCCGCCAAAGCCCTCCACCAGCGAGGTCACCGCGAGCGCCTTGGTCTCGGCCGCGACGCTGCTCGTGCCCTGCACAAGGCGCATCAGCTTGCCCTAGTTGCCGGTGCCGATCAAAAACGAACCGTCGCGCTGCGCGAGCACTGCCCAAATCGTAGCCGCGCTGGCGACCGGCGACGCCGAGAGCGTGAGCCCCGCGCGCACGCCGCCCGCGGAGTCGACCGCCACGCCCTTCAGGTCTCCGCCCTTGAAATCAGGCCCCTTATCGAGGAGAAAATGGCGCGTCCCAACCGCGTGCGCGCTCAAGGCGACGAGCACGGCAGCGGCTGCGAGCGAGCTTCCCAAAACTCGGCGGTTCGAGCGACGGAGCGTGAGCTTTCGATTGGCGTTCATTTCCCTGGTCCCGGATTCGGAGCTGCGTTCGCTGCGACAGTGAATGGTTCGAGTCATGGTCGACGCTCAGCGCAGCACGGGCCGCACTGTCACACTCAGTTTGTCGCGCCCCACCATGAACTCGGAAAGGGGCACGACTTTACGCACGGCCGTTTGAAACGCATCCGGCCCCACCGAGCTGGCGGTCGGACGCAGAGCGTCGAGCGCGCCCGGCGGCAAATTCTTTGCGACGTGGCCCTTGAAGGTGACCGCCGCACTACCCGAGGAGAACGACACCACCACCGAGCGCGGCGGATAGGTCGGATTCTCGAGGTTCCGAATCAACTCATCCAACGTGTCCGGCGCGGCGCCCTCGCGATCCTCGAGGTACCCCGGCAAGACTTCCAGGGTCACGTTCTGCCCGGCTAGCGTCGCCGGCACATCGACTGACACTACGCGCGTCACGTCCGGGCCTGAGTAGGGCGATAGCGTGAGCCGAATTCGCACGGGCTGTCCCGCGTCCACCTCGGGGTCCAGCAAATCCACGCCACGCAGGCGCAAAATATCGCGCGCGTAGCTCAATTGCATTTCGACGCTGGCACTCTCGATGAACACCGGACGCCACGGATTGTTCAGGATGCCGCCGATGGCGCGCACCAAATTCGAACGGCTGAGCTCCCCCGTATCCGGTGTGCCACCAATGGCGACGCCGTAATCCTCGAGCACGATTTCGCCGTGGTCCTTGATCTTGAGGCGGCTCTTGGCAGCCCAGGTCACGTCTTGATGCTCGTTGGCGACGGCCTGCACGGCGCTGCCGAGCGCCACCGCAACGAATGAAGGCGACAAGAAGCGCTCGTGTGCGACCTCGAAGTTCCAATTCTGGTCGGGTAGCCCGGGCACGCCGTGAATCTTGAGCGACACCGGAATCACCGGGGCCTTCAGCGATTGCGACACCACAATCGACGCCTGGCGATCATCCACCAGCGTGCCCATGTCGCGCACCGGCATCCCGATTTTGAAGCTGCGCTGGTCGCTCGCCAAGAACCACAGCACTTTGCCGATCGCGGTCGGCAAGGCCGTCACTCCGGACTCCATCATCGGGTGTCCGAACGCGACCAGGTTGTCGCCCTCCACGCGCGTCACGGTGCCGAGCCCCATCGCGCTCATGTCCCCGCGCACCAGCTGCACGCCGATCGCGCCGCCGTCCTCGAAGCGCGTCGGCGCGTTGGGATCGGGCGCGCCCGCGCCGCCAGCTTGCAACGGCTCGAGCCCGAGCGGCTGCAACAAGTCGTGGGCGACCTGAATACCGGCGCCGCTCATGCCCGAAACCAGCAACGGCGTGGCCACGGGTGTCAGCGTGCTTTGCACCCCACCGGATGCACTTGCCACGGCGAGCTCGCGCGCGT
>JAEUAF010000323.1 GCA_019695485.1 Sorangium sp. | reverse complement strand
TTCCTCGGGTTCGAGCGGCAGCTGACCCAAGCGTTGGGGCGTGCGAATGAGTGCCCAGTGCTGCGTTCGCACAAGGCGCGGCGGCAGCGCCACTGCCGTTTCATCGCGATCTCCCAACAGTTCACGGCGCAGGCGACAGAGCGGCCAGTCCTCGGCCACGATCGCGGCGGCAAGCGAAGGACGCAGTCGAGCGTGCTCGAGCTGTTCCGCAGCGTCAGGCGTGGGGCGGTACACAGGTTCCGCAGGAGCCTGAAACACGCGGCGAAAGGCGGCGTCGATGCGCGCAGCCTGGAGCAACGCCGCTGCTTCGACAGTCGGCTGGGATTCTCTCAGGCGCGAACTAGGGTTTTCGAGCAGCCCAGCCAGATCGTCCTCGAAACCATCCGGCACGCGGTCGATGTCCCAACCGTGCGGCGGTCGAGCGAGCAGAAACTCGGCCGCATAAGCGTTGAAATGGAAATGGCCGAACAAGCGCGTGGTGAGGGGGAAGGCGCCGTGCATCACGCTGAGCAGCCGGTACCAATACTGCCGGTTGTAGGTCGCGACGCGCTCGAGTGCCGAGTGCCGAGTGCTGGGAACAATCTCACGCGCGAGCCGGGGATCGTAGGCAGCGGGTCGCGCGCGCAGCGTGCCACTGCCGCGCTCGAGCGGGGTGCAGAGCGCGGCTCCGAAGCGTGCTTGAAGCTCGCCCAGCCACGAGGGCAGCGGAGAGCGGGTCATGCTCTCACGACGCGCGCCTTCGCGAGTTCGGCCAGCACCTCCGGCAACGCGGGGATGTGGTCGTCCCATTCGAGCAGCGTTGGGAAGGGTCCGCCCAACTGCCACGCCTTCCGGTAGAGGGACCAGACCGCCTCACACACCGGATGATCGTGGGTATCGATGATCGTGCCGCTCGGCTCACGGGTATGACCGGCGATGTGCACCTGGAGCACGCGCGAAAAGTCTACCGCCTCGAGATAAGCTTCCGGCGCAAAGCCGTGGTTTTCACTGGAAACGTAGATGTTGTTCACGTCGAGCAAGAACCAGCAACGCGCCTCGCGCACGACGGACGCATAGAAGTCCCATTCGCTCAGACTCGACCGCTGGAACGCGACGTAGCTCGAAAGGTTCTCGAGCCCGAAGGGTCGCCCCAACTGGCGCTGCACGAACGCGGCTCGCTCGGCCGCAATGCCGATCAATTCGGGCACATAGGGCAGCGGCAAGAGATCGTGGCGACTGATGCCGTGCGCCCCTGTCCAACACAGATGATCCGTGACGAACGGGGCGTCGACAGAGTCCGCCAGTCTGCACAACTTGTCGAGGTACGCGCTGTCGAGCGGCGCTGGCCCGAGCAGATTCAAGCCTACGCCGTGCAGCACGATCGGATAGCGTTCCCGAATGCGATCGAGGTGATACCTGGGTGGCCAGGCGTCGCCCATGAAGTTTTCACTGATGATCTCGAAGTAGCCGACCTCGGGCCAGTGTTCGAGCAGGTGCGCGTAGTGCGGAATGCGCAGACCTAGCCCGAGCGCATCGCGCGAAAATGCTGGCGTCTGCGAGCTTTGCATCCGCGAACGGCCTAGCCTCCGCCAGTACCGCCGCCCGCTCCGCCGGCGGGGATCCCATCCCCTGGAGTCGTGCCAAAAATCTCGTATTCGCTGACCGCGGAAGGCAAAGACCGCACGTGCGCGATCGCGCGACGGATTTCGGCGAGCGAGTACTTTTGATAGTACGCGGGCATGTTGGAGTAGGGCGTGCCGTCCGCGTGAAGTCCCATCGTGCCGAACACCACGATCGAGGTCAGTCGCTTGTCAGTGCTCGTGCGAAAGCGGGCGAGCGCGTCCTCGTCGCTGATGTCCGGTCCATGGGCGACGGTATACACGCTGAAGTCGGGATGGTCCGGATCGGACCAATCGCCGTGGCAGCCGCCGCACGGCCCCTTTTCGTAGATTTCCTTGCCTGTAAGCCCAGTATCCGTGGGCAACACGACGCAGCCCGCGCCGCCGCAGCTATTCATGCCCTTGCAGGAATGATCGGTCAGTGTGTCGCCGAGCAGCGAGAGGCCCTTGCACATGCCGGATCCCGCGCAGAAGGCAGTCACGTAGACCCAACCGTCACGCTCGTCACAGAGCTTCTGGAACTCGGCCGCGGAGATTTCCACGCCCTTCGAAACCACGCGGTCATACGTGCCCTCCCCGCCTGCACCCGCGCTGGCGTCGGCGCTTCCGAGAGCACCACCAGAGCTGGTCACTCCGCCACTGCTGCTGCCGTTGCCCACACCGCCAGTCGCCGCCTCCGGACCCACGCCGGACTCCTGCTTGTCAGCGCAGGCCGCAGCGGCACCCAGCGTGAGGAGTCCGGAAAGCGCCGCTGTGAGCAGGGCGCGCGAGGGTGTGGTACCTGCCGCAGTTTGCTTGGAAGATCGAGGGTTTTCTGGGGTTTCCATGGGTTGGCACTCCGCGCAGGCGACGGCGCTGGCGTCAGCGCCTCGGTTGTGGGGCGCAATGTCTCTCGAGGTGCTCCTCCAACACAAGGCGTTCGAGCTGCGGTTTATTGTCGCACCCGAGCGATCCGAGTGGGCACACTGCACGCGCTGCGGCTACTGAGAGCGAACGCTCATGCGGAGAATCGAAACGCCAGCGCGGCAGGCGGCCATGCGATTGTCACACGTGGTTGTCAGTTGCAGCCGCAGCCACTGCTGGCTTCCAGGTTGCCGCCCATGGCACCCTCGTGAACGGCATGAACGTGTTCCCGCGCAGGGCTCCGTGCGTAGCCGGGTTGCATCGAGGGCGCTGCCAGTTGGCCGCGCTGATAAGCGGGCACGGACGAGCAGCCGCTCGCGGCGCAAAGCGCGAAGATCAGGACCACGCCGAGCTCCCAACGGGACATGACGCGCTCCTCTAGCAGCTTCGGCGCCGGCGCGCCTCTCCCCGCCAGAGCGCGCAACCCGACGCGGCGAGGGTTGCGCCGCAGACGCGGCAAGGCGCTCGGCCTCAGCTACGCGCTGCTCAGCGTTGCAGCGGTCGCCCAGCAAAATCCGCACCGGCGAGAGCCAGCAGCCGCGCCCGAATCGGCGCAAGCTCCTGGAGCGGGAGCCACCGAGCGCACCCCAGTGAGCCCGCTTTCGGCGCACGTCGCTGCCGAGACGTCGCTTTACACTGACTCCAATGGGGTGACCGTGGTCACGCCCGCCGTCGAGGCCACGCTCGGGAGCGCCGCGCGCGAGTGGCAAGCGAGCGGCCACTATTTGACCGATATCGTCAGCGCCGCCTCGGTCGACATCGTCAGCACGGCGAGCCCGCGTTGGACAGAGATCCGCCATGAAGCGGGGCTCGGCGCCAAGTATCAAGTGCGCGACGCCGGAGTCGAAGGGCACCTATCCGCCTCCAGCGAGCCGGACTATCTGTCTTTGGGCGGGGGCGCGCTGCTACTCTTCGAACTGGCGGACAAGACGGTCAACCCCGTGTTCGCCTATTCCTTCACGCACGACACGGCCGGACGCACCGGGACGCCATTCTCAGTGTTCTCGCACGAGTTGTCGCGACATGCTGCCACGGTCGGGCTCGAGCTGATCCTTGACCGCAGAACCTCGCTGTTCTTGCAGAGCGACGCCTTCCTCGAGCTCGGCGATCAATCGAAGCCGTACCGCTTCCTGCCGCTCTTCGCGCCGGAGGTCGCGCCAACGATCCAGCCGGGAGCCTCGCTGGCAACGGTTAATCAGCGTCGGCTCCCGGGACGCATCACAGAGCGCGTGCCAGGCAGAAGGCTTCGCCTCTCGCTTTCCGGGCGGGTAGCGCGGCGCTATCGACACTCGACCCTGATCCTCTTCCAACGCCTCTACGCGGACGATTGGGGGTTGTGGGCGGCCACCGAGGACCTGCGTTTCGTTCACGATCTAGGGCGGCGCTGGGCGCTCTGGTCCGCGCTCCGCTCGCATCTCCAAAGCGGCGCCTTCTTCTGGAAGCGCGCCTATAGCGCCACGTTTTCAGACGCCGTCAGTACGGTGCCGACCTACCGCTCGGGGGACCGCGAGCTCGGACCGCTGCTCTCCGCCACGCTCGGCGCCGGAGCGCGCTTGGGACTCGGCGCGGAACCCCGTCCGTTTTCGACGGACCTCACGTTACAAGCGGAGGGAACGGCGACGCGCTTTCAAGATGCGCTGTTCCTCGACGGACGCCTAGCGGGGCTCGTGATGTTGGGGCTGGAGATGGAGTTTTGAGAGTCTCCCTGCTGCTGTTCTTCACCCTCGGGATCGCTTGCGACGACACACGACGCGATCGCGAGCTCAGTGAACTCGGGGGCGAAGCGGCCGCCGTCGCGCCTGGCGAGCTTCATCGCCCCGGTCAACCGTGTGGGGTATGCCATGGCGGAGCTGGCCCAGCGCACGGGCGTTTCTCGCTCTCCGGCACGGTGTTTTGGACGGCCGACAGTCAGGCGCCCGTGGCGCACACGGTGGTCCGCATTATCGATTCGCTGGGCGCACAGTACGCGGTCCGCAGCAACTGCGCCGGTAACTTCTTCGTGCGGGACTCGGAGTTCGAGCCGCACTGGCCGGCCTGGGTCAAGCTTGAATTCGCCAACAAGACGCTGGAAATGCGATCACCGATCTCTCGTGAGCGCTCCTGCGCGGGATGCCACGCGGATCCGGCGAGCGCAAGCAGCGTGGGGCACGTCTACATGAGCGCCGATGCCACGCCACTTCTCGAGGCCGAGTGCAACTGAGAGCGCCAAGCCTCGCTCGCGCGCACGTGAGCGTTCTGTGGCTGGGCCCTGCATTGGCGTGCGCTTGCGCGCCGGCTTCCGACGATCCCAGCGTGACCTTGCGCTCACCTCTGCGCGCAGACTTCTCGGCCGTGAGCGCCGTGCTCGAGCTGCGCTGCGGCACGCTCGACTGTCACGGCGCGCCGGCAAGAAATCTGCGTATTTTCGGTGTCTATGGCCTGCGCGAAAACGGACTCGATGTGAGCGGCGGCAGCGCAACCACAGAGCTCGAAGTGGACGCGACGTATGACTCCGTGGTCGGGCTCGAGCCCGAAGTCCTGAGCCGGGTCACCGCGCAGAAGGGCGCGTCGGCCGCGCGCTGGATCGTGATCTCCAAGGGCCGAAACCTGGAAGCTCACCGGGGCGGTGCTCGCTTGACCGAGAACAGCCCCGCCGACATTTGCCTCACGTCATGGCTCACTGGAGCCGTCGATAGCGCCGCGTGCGCGGCGGACAGCTTCGGTCCCGTGCCGCTTGCCGGTGAGGCCTGGTGAGCTGACGCTTCTCAGTGCGTCTGGAGCGCGCAACCGAGCGGCTCGGGATCGGTTGTCCGAGGTTCGCGCCCCGCCAAGAGAGCTTCCAGCGCCTCGCGCAGGTAAGGCTTCGCGTCGGGGTGAAGGCGGTTCTTGTCCGAGTCGATACCACCCGAGTAACGAATGCGCCCGCTCGCATCGACCACCACGGCGTGGGTCGCGTACTCGGCGTGCACGGCGTTCGCGAGGCGCGCGCCTGGATCAGTCAACAGAGGGAAGGGATAGCCACGCAGGCTGGCCTCGCGCCGATCACGCTGTTCGTCCGCGCTCAGTTCCGAATCGACGAGTAGCACCGCCACGCCGCGCGCCGCAAAATCCGCCTGAATTTCGCGGAGGCGCGGCTCGTGGGCGCGCACGCATGGACACGCCTCCGAGTAGAAAACGAATACGCTCAGCGTGGCGCTTCGGACCTCGGCGAATACGTCATGCTTGCGCCCGTCGCTACCGCTCAAGACCAGCCCGGGCTGGTCGGGGAACGTCGCCGCGGAATGTGCTGAAGAGCAGCCGAGGGCCGAAAGCAACGCCAAGAACTGCAACAGGGCGCGAACGCGTTTCATAGGAAGCTCCGAATCAAGGTGAGTGTGAGCCCGCTGCTGGCAATCGAGTTGCGCCCGACACCCGCGAGCGGAGGATCCACGAACAAGCTGCCCTGCATGCGCACCGTGTCGGTCAGCGTCGCGCCGATTGCGCCCGCCAGACGCAGCTGGCGCTTGGCGGTGTCAGCGACTTCGCTCCCGGCCACGCTGGCGTTGCCCTCGAAGCTGTAGGTGCCGACCAGCGCGGCCGCGAGCTCTCCGGGAAAGGAATATCCGACTGCAACAATTCCAGTAAACTGGGTGCCAAGCTCGCTATCGACGCCGTTGCTGCGACGGTTCAAGCGCTTGGCAACGAGCCCGCTCACGTCGACGAGCCAATCGCCGAATGTGCGCTCGAGCGCGAGCCCCGCGCTCAGCTGGACGGCTCCGAGACCCGTGGCATCGCTGCCGAGTGCCAAATGCGCCGACTCCTGCGGCCTCCCCGTCGGGAAGGTGACGCCCAAGAGCGCGGCGATTCCAGGCAAGGCGCGGTATTCACGTGCCCAGGTGAAGTCGTAGCGTGCGCTCAGGTTGAGATCGCCGAGCCCAGCGCCGAATTCAGCGCCGGTGCTCGGCGTGCGGCGTCGCGACTCCAGCACAGGGACGAGTAGGCTGAGCTGAGCGCGGCGCGCAAAGCGCAACGAGCCGAACAGATCCTGCTCGAAGTCCCATTCGGAGGTACCTGGCGGTGAGCCCGCGAACCGCGCGGCTCGGTTGAAAGAGCCGAGCATCCAGGCGGCGCGAAGCTGTCCGCCCAGCAAGCCCTGCTCATGCAGCGCGAGGCGGCCGGGAGTGATGGCCGAAGCGCCCGCACAACAGGCCTGCCCTAAGGCGATACGAGGCAGCAGCAGTGTTGCCCCGATCGTCCAAGCGGCGAACGTCGCTCGCACGGCTCCCAACACGCTGCTACTCAACGTCGAAACGCGGCGCGACATAGTCAGAGAGGGCGCCGGCCATCGTCGTCCGCAATTCCCAAAGCCCCGGCATCGTGAGAACCACGTTCGCAAACTCGTAACGTCCAGCGCCGAGAGCGCTCGTTCGTGGCTGAATCGCGGTGCCGTGTCCCATCGAGGGCATGAATGGCACCATGGACATCACGAGACCGTCGACGGGGAGCCCGGTGTCGACTGCTTCGACCGCAAGCTCGATCTGGTTGGTTCCACGAACGGGAGCAGCGCCCGGCGAGCTCTTGACCGTGACGCGCAACGCGCCGCTCTGACTCACGACGGCGGTCATGCCCACGGATTCGTCGGCGCCGCTCGGGCTCGAACACCCGCTCATCGCGACAAGATTCAGAAGCACCAAGGCCAAGAAGTGTCGCGTTCTGAGACGCACCACTGAAGCAGGAGCGAGGACCATGGGACCAAGGGGACGAGACATCCGGGCGGGAACCTAAGCCGCATTGAAAGAAAGGGAATGCGGTAAATTGTCGCAGCCTACCCGCGCTGGATCGGCGCTGTTTTCGCGCCCAAACGTCGGGAAGCGCGGCCAGCCGGGAACCGGATCCCCGCGGCTCGCAGGGTGCGGCGTTATGCCGCATTGGGAAAGCGACCGACCGGGTGTAGCACTCCCTCCAGCATGACCCGCGTTAAACGATCGGATGGATTGGCCTTTCGATTGGCGGAGCGACCCGCTCGCCACCTCACTCGGGTTCCCAAGCCAAGCTCAGCGCCATCCGGGACGGACGCTCTTCGGCCAACCCCGGCGGCGCTGGCGGGAGCGGAAGGCAGGCGGAGCGAGACGGAGCCCACGATCGGTTTGGGTTGGCTGTGGCGCTTGCGTTGGGGCGCCATCGTCGGACAGATGTCGGCGCTGCTACTCGCGCGATTCGCGCTCGGGCTCGAGCTTCCACTCACGGCGCCGAGCCTGCTCCTGTTCTGCTCCGCGCTCTCGAATCTCCTGCTTGGGCGCTGGCTTTC
>JAEUAF010000215.1 GCA_019695485.1 Sorangium sp. | reverse complement strand
TAAGACGAGTACCTCACGATATAACGGGTCCAGTGTCGCGATGGCTTGGTGGACAGCGCTTACGAGCTGCCAGCGCTCGAGCGCCAGCTCCGGGCTGGGCTCGTCCGTCGGCAGCTCGAGCGCTTCGCCGAGGCCGCCCGGCGCCCGGCGACGCCCAGTAAACGGCCTCAACATGCGCACGCACGCATTGCGCACCACGCTCATGAGCCACGAGAGGACCGAAGCGTGTCCTGCCACGTCAGGTCGGCGCGCGAGCTTGATGAAAGCGTCCTGAACGGCATCGTCGGCGTCGAACGCGCTCTGGCAAACCCGCAGACCAAACCGATAGACGCGATCGTGATAGGTCCGGACCAGTAACTCGAGGGCGTCGTCGTCGACGCGCGCGCCGCGTGGTCGCAGGAATCTGGAATTGTCCACTGCGGTGGGGGTCAAGGCTGAGGGACCGAGGTTCTTTGGCGGGGTGTCGGGCAGCTCGACTTTCCCATGAGTCGGTAGCCAAGGCACGTTCCACTCAGCGCCGTACCGAGCAAGTAGAGTGCCACCCCAGAAACCCCGACCCACACGGCCAAGGTCGCTTCATAGCGCAACAAGGCGGCGATGGCCGCGGCGGCCCCAAAGGCTCTCAGGAGTCGTTCTGTTACATTCACGTTGGTCATTCTGAGTTCTCGCTTTCGACCAGGAGAAGGCCGCGACACGCACGAAGGATTCAAAGAATCGATCACGCTTGCGGGTCGTGCGCTCGGGCTCCCTGCGTCACACCCGCCTTGCGGCACGAGGCGAGCACTCGCACGGGCGCTCTCGCCATGTGATCAAATCGAGGAGATGCGGGAATTCTGCGACTTGTCCCGACTCATGTTCACTGGACGCGCAGGGTTTCGTTGGCTGGCACTTTCGAGCGCGGGGCCCGCTTTGTTCGGTGCGTTTGGGATGCTGAGCGCGTCCTGCGGTGCTTCCGATTCTGGTCGAAATATCTCTTTAGACCACCCGAGCTCCGGTGGCGCGAGCTCGGCGGGAGCGTCGGGGGGGAGCGATGCATCGGGCGGACTGATCGGCCAGGGCGGGTCGATGCCCATCCCGCTGCCGATGGGCGCGGGCGGCTGCGGCACGATGTGCGAGATGCCAGTCGAGCCCAAGTGTGGCGACGGCAAGATCGACACGAAGACGAAGGAGGAGTGCGACGACGGCAACGTCGTCGCGAAGGACGGCTGTTCCGACAGCTGCAAGCTCGAAGCGGGTTGGGTTTGCCCTTTCCCCGCGCTTTCCTGCGAAGCCGCGACCTGCGGGGACGGCATTCTCGCGGGCAAGGAACAGTGTGACTTCGGCACGCCACAGCCGAGCGGTTGCGATCCAGCAACGTGCCAAGTGCAAGGAGGCTACGCCTGCAACTCCACTGGGTGTCACATGACGGTCTGTGGGGATGGGGTCGCAGAGGGGCTCGAAGGTTGCGACGACGCCAACAACAACTGGGGTGACGGTTGCACGCCAGACTGTAAGCGAGAGCCGAATTGCAGCGGCGCGTCTTGCACCACTATTTGCGGCGACGCTCTGCTGCTGCCGGGCAATACGAGCGAGGCGTGCGACGACGGCAATCAGAGTGCTGCTGACGGTTGCTCTCCGGCTTGCACGGTCGAGCCCGGGTTTCAATGCGGCCCGGCTAACGCGGCGAGTGGCGGCCAGTTGGTGTTGCCGATCGTTTATCGCGACATGATCAAACGTCAGGACCCCGGAGGGCACCCCAACTTCGAGGTAGCACCCACCACTCCAGCCCTATTTCAGGGGATTGTGGGGCCGCTTGGTTCAGCGCTAGGCCCCGACGGCAAGCCTGTTTACGCCGCGACACCCGCCGCGGATACAACGGGCGCAACAAACGGTTGGACCACGAATGCGACTGACTTCAGCACGTGGTTCACGGATTCTCAGTACAGTAAGACCGTGCTCGACTCGCTGACGCTCACCGAGACTCCGGCCGGCAGCGGCACGTTCGTCTTCGCGAATACCATGTTCTTCCCCCTCGACGGGCGCGGCTGGAACGACCCGCCCATCAGCGGCACCCACAACTATTCGTTTACCAGTGAACTCCACTACTGGTTTCAATGGGCTGGTGGCGAAACGCTCACCTTCTTTGGTGACGATGACGTGTGGGTCTATGTCAACAAGAGGCTCGTCGTGGATATCGGAGGAATTCACGGACCGATTACCAAGAGTGTCACGCTCGATGTCGCGACGAGCGACCAGCTCGGCTTGGGCCTCGTGTCAGGTAGCGTCTACGAAATCGCGGTGTTCCAGGCCGAGCGTCACGTAACCGGCTCCCAGTACGAACTCACCCTAAAGGGCTTCGATATCGGTCGCTCGAAGTGCAACAGCGTGTGTGGGGACGCGATCGTCACTCGCGATGAAGTGTGCGACGAGGGCACCGACAAGAATATCGGTGGCTATGGGCACTGCTCAGCTGACTGCAAGACCCGCGGCGGCTACTGCGGTGACGGGATCGTTCAGCCGGAAGGCGCCGAGGAATGCGACGACGGCAATCACCGCTTCGGTGACGGTTGTGACTCGACCTGCAAGAAAGAGATCGTTCGCTAGGACGTCTGGGGCTGATGGCGCCGCGTCGGGGGCTTTCGCGGCGCCAATGACGTGCCCCTTCCACGACATCTGACGCAGTGCGCGCGACGCTGGCAAACCGGCTCACGTCGTGAGCGTCCGCGGGGCGTTCGTCCTGCCGCCCGCAGGCGGGGCCCCTGCGCGCGATGTTCTGGCGGTGACCGTGGCAGCGAAGATCAATCAACTTCGCTCTGCCGGATTCAAACCCATTGAAAGCACCGCTCCCGTGTGCCGAGACGACCTTCAGGGCCCGCGAAAATCCGATGGACAATTCAGCGCTTAGTAGTCGTTCGCGCATGCGCAGCCTTGCTTGCCGCGTGATTCCTCGGCCGACTCAGCGGTCGAAACTGGCCGCGTATCGCATTGCGCAGAACCTCATTGCATGGTTCGCACCCACTCGCTTAGTAGGGGAAGCGTGGATTGTGCTCGCTCGCGGCACTTTAGCCCCGGCTGATCGTGGGGAGTTCGCGGTCGAGGCGCTGTCGCGACCGCGGTTATTGGCGTTGTCGGCCTGACCGTTTCAGAGTGCCGAGCGAAGTCCAGCGGTCCGAAATGTGAACATCGAAAGATTGTGCTCGCGTCAGAGGCTGTGTTACACGGGCGATCGCTCACTTCCGTGAGTGAAGTGGGCGTCGAGAGTTCCCTAGGTTTGCGAGTCGAGCTGGCCGGAACGCGGTTCCGGATTGCGCGCATCAGCCGCTGCCCGCGCGACGGCTTGCGCGGCGAAAATCCAATAAAGCGTCATTGCGGCGAGCCAAGTTCACTCGCGTTCGCTGCCAGTCCAAATCGGCCTATCAACTACGGTTGAAGGAGAGAGTTCCAATGAAGTCTGCGTGTTTATCCGGCCTCGCACTGTGTCTCGCCGTCAGCCCCGTGTATGCCCAGGCCGCTGCGCCTGTTGCTGCGCCCGCGCCAGCTGCGGCGCCGACTCCAGCGCCTCCTGGTGCGGCTGCCGATCCCGCCGCTCCC
>JAEUAF010000913.1 GCA_019695485.1 Sorangium sp. | reverse complement strand
GCACGACTGCGGTTCACGCTTACGACGAGCGCCACCGGGTAGGCTCGACTGCGCGAGTTCAGACGCGCAAGGCGCACTACCACCGCGTGATGCAAACGACCCAAGAGAGCCGCTGCGCTGCTCTCGGTAGCGGTCGTGGCGGCGCTCCCCTGAGGTTTTGCCGCTGCTCCCTGGGCGTCGGACTCGACGTCGAGCGGCGTTTCGAGCAGCGCGCAGACCTCCGCGACCATGCGGCGCGGCGTGAGGTCCGGCACGCGGCGCAGGCGAGCGAAGAACGCCTCCACATCCTCCGCATCGACTTTGAGTGTGCGCCGCAAGAGGCTGGTATCGACGAAGAATGGCAACGTCTGTTCGGGATCCTTGGCGGGGTGTCGCAGACGGAGCTCGCTCGGCGGTTCCGGGAAGCGACCACGCGTGCGATCCTCGAAGCGGGGTGCCGTGAAGCGCTGGGCTCCGCTGTACCATTCGAGCTCGACCGGGAACCTCAGCACACCGGCGAGCTCGTCGCGCGGCAAGTGCACGACTGGAAACAGCGCCAGATGCGCGAGCGAATCTTGATCATCGTCGCCACGCCGGTACTGATTCGCCAACCAGTCTTCGAAGAATTGCCGGCGCTCTGCGTCGAGCCCGAGCGGCGGCAAGGAGCCGCGCTCGATCAAGAAGGGCTCCGCGCCCGCCAAGCCGAGCTTCAGGTATTCCTGACCCGCGACCGGTTCCAGCAGATTCGGCGGGCCTTCCGTTTCCGGAACACGCCGGGCCCGCGGGCGTGCCGCCAGCGCTTCTTGATACTTGAGCAGCGTACTCCAATAGCGAAGCACGTCGCCGACCGAATCGAGCGGCTGTTGTCCGGGCGCACGCAACGCCTGGTTAGCGCTCGCCTGAGCCACGCTACTTTCCTCCATCCGCCAAGCACGTCCTCACCCAGGCAGCGTGAGAGTGAGCTTTAGATTTCGGAGTCATCGGGGGATGGCTCTTAACACCAGTGCCCGCCAAGTCCATTCGCAACGAGGATCAGGCTGCTGACGAGGCCGCCGGCCAGGCCGCCGCGACCGCAGCGGGACAGGGCGTGAAAACCCCCGTCGCGCCGAATGCGCGAAAGCGCAACGCAGCAGCGCTGTCGGCGGCCAACCAAGGCCACACCTCGTCACCGCGAGCGCGAGCGCGCTCGACAAAACGCGGGGTGAGCACACGCAGGGCGCCGTGAGTTTCTGGCACCATCCAGACCCGCCCGCGCGCGGCCAGCGCATCCAATCGCAGGCGCTCGAGTAGCACCTTCGCACGCACCTCCGCCGCGGTAGCAGCCGTTCTGAGCTCGGGGGCCAGGCGTCGCACTCGCTCTACGACTTGGGAGTGCTCGCTCGCCACGATCACGCGCTCGAGAACGGAGCGATCTTGGCGCCGCAAGCAGCGGAACAAAGCAGCTGGCAACGAACGCTGTCGACCGTGGACGTCGAGGACGACCTCGAGAGACCCCGCGACCTCCAAGACCTCCTCCAGGGTGGGCACGCGCACCCCGCGCAGTGCGCGCTCGCCCGACGCATCCAACTTGCGGAGCTCTGCCAATGTCAAGTGCTCGACACTGCCAAACCCGTTCGTCGTGCGTTCGATGCGCTCGTCGTGCATCGCAACCAGCGCGCCATCGCGTGTCATCCGCAGGTCGACTTCGAGCGCCAGCGCGAGGCCGGCGGGCAAAACGAGGCGCGCCGCGCGGGCGAAGGCCTCGCAGGTGTTCTCGGGCGCCTCTGCCGCGCCGCCGCGATACGCAATCAGGGTGAATGGACCAGGCATGTTACTCGCAGACGCGGGAGGTCGAGCTCGGCCGACGTTTCAGGGCGACCCAGGAACCGTGATATTCGATGCCCGCGATGAGCGCATTAACCGCGGATAAGAAACGACTCGAGACCCTGGCGAACGAGCGCGTGCGTCCCCTGCTGGCGAGCCTCGCGCCAATTCCGTCGAGCGAATGGCTCCATTTTGCGAGAAAACTGCGACTTTACGAGCTACGGCGTGGCGAAACCCTGACCCAGGCCGGAGCGGTGGCGAACGCGTTCGCGTTCGTCGTCGATGGGGCCCTCCGAAAAGTGCACGTGACCGCGCGTGGGCGCCGCGTGGTGCGTGGTTTCGCAGGGCCGTCGGAGCTCGCTGGCGCCTACGCCTCGCTGTTGAGTCGCGAACCCTCCCACCTCAGCGTCGACGCCGTCGTCGATTCGACGCTGATCGTGATGTCCTGGCTCGACTTCACGAACCTCTACGCGCGGCACGCGTGTTGGCAAGCGGTCGGCCGACGGATTGCAGAAGATCTGTTTCTCGAACGCGAAACGCGCGCCCACGAGCTTTTGACCCTCACGGCGAGCGAACGCTACCGGGCGTTTTGCCAAAAGCATCGCGGGCTGCTGCCGCTACTCCGACAGTACGACATCGCGTCCTATCTAGGCATCACGCCCGTTTCACTGAGTCGTCTGCGAGCCCGACGCGCCAAATAGCGCTGACTCGTCTAAAGCCGCGCCGCCGTTGGCGGAGCGCCGACGCTAGTGAGCGGCCTGCGACAAGGCAATTTGGCTGGGCCGAGCCAGCGTGCTGCCCATCAACACGCCGCCAGCGAAGTACGCGCCGGTCTCCGAATCAGCGAGAATATCGTAGGTGAACGCTTCTCCGTAAGGCACCCGCCGAATGGAACGAATCAGCGCTCCATCGAGGCGATCGCCGGCGGCGAGCTCTTCGAGCTTACGCCGTTCGAAGCTCGGATGACCGGGACTCAAACGGAGCTTGGTGCCGTTCGCAAACTCTATCTCGAGCATGACGTGGCGGTTCACTGGCACCCGATTCACTTCGAGCACCCGAACGACCACGACCCCGCGCCCGGACACGCTATAGATGAGGTCCCCCACCCGAAGCTCGGCAATCGGCCGATCTCCGGTGGGCGTGGCAATCGGTGTGTCGGGAGCTGCACACACGCACGCCGGACAACCCGTCGGGCAGGTGCCATCCACAGCGTCGACGCACGAAGTGGTACTGACACCGTGATTGACCGTGCAACACAGCTGACCCGCGCCGCAACATTGCGTCCCGCAGCAGGTTTGACCGTTCGAACATCCTGCCCCGCTTTCGCACGGGGGCTTCGTGCAGGTGCCACTGCAATAAGGAACGTCGCTAGCGCAGCGCGTGCCGCAGCTCCCACAATTCAGAATGTCGTTCTCGAGGTTGACGCACTTGCCCGCGCAGCAGCTCAAGCCCTGGCCACAGCTCGTCGTCGTGCAGGTCGAAGCGCCCCCGACACCTGCCGCGCCGCCGTTCGCAGCACCGCCGTTCGCCGCACCGCCCTTAGCTGCCGTGCCACCACTCGACGCGCCACCCTTGCCTGCCGCGCCCCCTGCCGAGGCGCCACCGCGCGACGTCGAGCCGCCACTAGTCACCGCACCGCCAACGCCGCTACCGCCGTTTGCCGGACTCCCACCCTGAGCTAGATTGCCCCCCGCGCCAGTTGCACCGCCCGCGGGTGCGCCGCCTTTCGCCGTGTTTCCGCCGAGGGCGGCGTCGCCACCCAAGTTAGCGCGGCCGCCGCTGGCCGCTTCGAAGCCTTTGCCACCGCAGCCCACAACCAGGCTCCACGTGAGCGAAGACAGGAACACGGCTCCCAACACGCGCACTGAACTGCTGGTTGACGCGGCGCCGGACCCTCGGACTGAGCGCTCGTTGAATGGACCCATGCGCATGGCTGTATTCCTCCGGACGGCGGCGTCGTTCTGGACGGCGCGCTCGTCAGCATAGCGCGCCCGACATCTACCCGCACACCCAAAGCGTGCGCGGTTCGCCCTTTGCTCATCGAGAATGCGCGTCGACAGGTCGCGCGGCAAGCTCGCCGAACGTGAGCTCGCCACGGCTCGGCGCCGCCGCGTAGGCTTGCGGTCGAAAGCTCGGTTTCTGCCAGGCGAGCCAAGCGTTGCGGCGCGGGCTCTGCTGGCTACTGCACGGCATATGAATTGACGTCAACAATCGCTTCGCGATTGTCCCGCTCCCCAAGACCCCGCCCTGCTCCGCAGCGCGTGCCGCGCCGAGAAAGTTAGCCTCATCTCACTTGCCCTGCACTAGCATCGCCGAGGTATGGGTTTTTGGCGATTCGAGTGGGCGCTCTTTTCGCTCTCGTTGCTTTCGTGCGCGCAGCCCAGCCCCGTTCCCGGGCGCTTCCCGGCCGAAGCCATACCGCTGCCTCCAGACGCGAACGAGTACTCGACCAGCGTGCAGCCGAAAGGTGCAGACGGCGGCGCTGGACTCATCGAGCTAGAGGCCGATGTGCTCGCTGCGCTCGCCAAGCGAGGCGATCGCGCTGAAGCAGATGGCGCCCTCGGCGCTGCCGCCAGCTGGGCGCTCGCTGAAGTCAACAGCGGGCACACGGTCGACGTGACCGCCGCGGAATCGGCCGCGCGTCACTTTGGCTACGCCGGCGTCCTGCTCTCAATCGCTGTCATGGGCATGCATGCCCAGGGCGGTTGGCGCGAGCAGCTCGATCGAGCGCCGCGGAACATGCCGATCACGCGCTATGGAATCCGCGTGTCGCCGAGCGGTTACTCGGCCGCACTGATGTTTGGCAGCACGGAGCTCAGCTACCAGGCCATCCCCCGCACCTATCAGCCCGGGCAGAGCGTGGCTCTCAAGGGCGAGCTCGGCTCCCGCTTCACATTCGGACACGTATATCTGACCAAGCCCGACGGAAGTGTCGGCGAACAGCGGCTCGCCAATCGCACGCTCGACGTTGCGTTCCCGCTCGAAGTCAGCGGTAAGTACCAGTTGGAGGTGATGGGAGATGGTGAGACGGGGCCGGTCGTGCTCTCCAACGTTCCGCTCTACGTGGGTGTTCCCGAACCCGCCGCGCGCAGTATCGCCGGGACCGCTGTCGAGCCAGAGCAGGCGGAGGCGCGTCTGTTGACGCTCCTGAATGAGGCGCGGCGCGCCGCCGGACTCGCGGACGTCAAACCCGACGTCGAGCTGCGCGAGATCGCGCTCGCCCACGCCACCGACATGCGGGACCACCACTTCTTCAGTCACATCTCGCCGCGCTCGGGGTCGCCAGAAGACCGCGTGCGACGCTCGCACGCCTTAATCTCGATGTCCGGAGAGAACATCGCGGAGGCCCCGACGCCGGAAAGCGCTCATGCAGGCCTGATGAGCAGCCCGGGGCACCGCGCCAACATGCTGCGGCCCGAGTTCACGCACGTTGGCATCGGCGCGCGAGAAAACCAAGGCGGTGTCGTGATCACCCTGCTCTTCGGGCGGCGGCCCGATCCTAGGGATCTGCCGACCAGCGCCGCACAGCTAGAAGCAGCCATTGTTTCGCTGCGCGCCGAGAAGAACCTACAAGAGGCAAAGTTCGATTCGATCTATCGCGTCGCCGCCCAAGCCGGCGCAGACGCCTTCGCCGACGACGGCAACCCGGGCGCGATCGGCAAGGCCGTCGAATCCGCGCTGGTACGCGAGGTCAAGCGCCGTCAGAGCGGGCGGCCGAGCGCTTGCATCGAAGCCCTCGAGCTCCTGGAACTCAGCCAGCTCACACAATTCCCAGGTCTCTCCCAGCCAGCCCTGCGTCGCATTGGCGTCGGAGCGCGCCTGCATCGCGACAGCCGCGGAGCTCGCCTTTCGACTGTGCTCCTGCTCGAGGGCGTGCCTTGCCAGTGAGCCCGTGCGAATGGCCCCTCAGCTGAGCCGTGCCGCTCAGACCGGGGTCAGCCAATCCAGATGCTTCGCATCGCGCCCGTGAACCGCAGCGTCGAACGCGGCGCGCAAGGCCAAGGTGAGCTTGCCAGGTTCGCCATTGCCGATTGGCCGCCGATCGAGCTCGAGGATCGGCTGTAGCTCGACGGCGGTGCCGCAAAAGAACGCCTCGTCCGCCAAGTAGACGTCGTCGCGCGTGAGGCGACGTTCACTCACTTCGTAGCCGAGGTCGTGCGCCAATGTCGCAACGCTGTCGCGGGTGATGCCCGAGAGCGCGCTGGTCGGCGCCGGCTCGAAAAGCCGCCCGTTTTTGACGATGAACAGGTTCTCGCCGGGGCCTTCCGCGACGAAGCCGTCGGTGTCGAGCAGCAGCGCTTCGTCGTAGCCGTCTTCCTGAGCCTCGAGGCTTGCCAGGATCGAGTTCGCGTAGTTGGCCGAGATCTTGGCGCGCGGCGGCAGCGCATTCACGTGCTGGCGCGCAAACGACGACGTCTTCACGCGGAGCCCGCGTTCGGACGCGGCCGTGAGGTAGCGATCCCAAGACCATGCCGCGATTGCTACGTGCACCCCGGCCCCTTTTGGGAAAAGACCGAGCTTCTCCGACCCCAAGAATGCGATCGGACGCAGGTAACCAGCCGTCAGTTGGTTCTGGCGCACGACCTCGCGCTGTGCGGCCTCCAGTACCGCCGCCGAGTAGGGCAGCTCGAGACGATACACGCGCGCAGAATCCAGAAAACGCTGCGTGTGCTCGCGAAGTCTGAAGATGGCCGGCCCTTGCGGCGTGGCGTAGGCCCTGACGCCCTCGATCACGGCCAGCCCGTAGTGGAGAGAATGCGTGAGCACATGCGTGGTTGCGCTCCGCCACGGCACGCATTTGCCATCGAACCAAATCCAGCCATCCCGATCGTGCATCGAAGAACCTCCGTTCCTAGCCTCCGAACAGGCTATTCGATTGCATTTTTCTAATAAACTGGCCTTTACATGATACACTGTTCGGTAATTACGAGCAATGGACCGCCTCCTCGCCATGCAGGTCTTTGCGCGGGTCGTCGAACTCGGCAGCTTCGCGCGAGCCGCCAGCCAGCTCGAACTGTCGCGAGCGCGCACGAGTGAAGCCGTGCAAGCGCTGGAACGCGCGCTCGGCACGCGCCTCCTGCACCGAACGACGCGACGCCTCTCATTGACTGACGACGGCCGCCACTACTACGAGCGAGTGCGGCGCATCCTGTTGGACGTCGTCGAAGCAGAGGCGGAGGTCGTGCGCTCGCGCGGCTCGCCTCGGGGGCGCCTGCGCGTGGACGTACCGGTCGCGTTGGGGCGCCTATTTTTGATCCCCGCGCTGCCCGCGTTTCGCCGACGTTACCCGGAGCTCGAGCTCGAGTTGCGCCTCGAGAACCGCGCGATCGACCTGGGCCGTGAGGGCATCGACGCGGCGATCACCTACGGCGAACCCATGGATCACGACCTGGTCGCCAAGCGACTCGCCACCACCCACCTCGTCACTTGTGCTGCGCCGAGCTACCTCGCGCGCCACGGCGTGCCTGAGCTTCCAGAAGGGCTCGGCAAGCACGCAGCCGTGGCGTTCCTCGGTCCGGCCACGGCACGGCCGACTCCCTGGGAGTTTTTGCGCAACGGCACGCGCATCAGCCTGGAACCCAAGGCTCATTTCGCCATCAATTCGATGGAAGCGTGCGTGGAAGCGGCCGCGGGCGGCCTAGGGGTGACCCAAGTCTTGTCCTCTGTCGCGCTCTCCGCGATCGAGGCCGGGCGGCTCGCGCCGATCCTCACTCACGTGGCGGCCGACGGCCCATCGCTGTTCGTGGTGTACGCCCCAAACCACCAGGCCTCGGCGCGGCTGCGCGCCTTCGTGGGGTTCGTGGTCGAGCTATTTTCCGAGGTCGATCCGAGCTGGGGTCGAATTCTCGCGAAGGCCGAAGCCACCTCCGCAGCGTCGGCAACCAAGTCCACCGGGCGCGGCAAGCCGGGCCCGCGCTAGCGCGAGCGACATCAACGCCCGAGCGTTGCCGCGTCGCTCAGGGAATGCCTTTGCCGACCAGCGCGCTCATCCATGCATCCGCGACCAACCCGCTGCCCTTGGCGTTCGGATGCACGCCGTCGGTGGTCAGCGTGCTGTTCGGCACGTAAGCCGTCTCGTCGCCGACCGAAGCGTAAATGTTGACCACGTAGATGGGCGAGGCCGTCGTCGATTGAGCCGAAGCCCAGGCCGGAATTGCTGCGTTCAACGTCTTGACGCCGTTGTTGGGGCAGCTGCTGGTGCTGTCGGTGCAGCCGTCCGGATGCATCGGCAAGATCTGCGCAACGAAGACGATCGTGTTGGGGTTCGCCTGCCGGATCGAGCTCAACACCTTGGTGTAAGCGCCGGTAATAGTGCCAGTCGCGATGTTGTTCCAAACATCGTTGGTCCCGAAGTGCATCAACACCACGTCCGCCGCGGGGCGCGCCGCCATCCAGGTCGCAAGCTCGGAGGTGGACCCCTTCGAGGCGCAGTTGTTGAAGTCACCCGTGAGGCAGCTCACGATGTAACCGCCGTGACCCTCGGTCACCACGTTCGGGGCGTTGCTGATCGCACCGTCCGTGCAGGACTGATTGTTGGTGTTCGTACCCATGAACTGGAAGTTCGTATGGCCTGCGTTTTTCAGCTTTTGAGAGAGCAGCTGGGGATAACAGGTCGTCCCGGTGATGGAGTCGCCGAGCGGCATGATGCGCCAAGCGCCCGAGTGGCTGCTGCCACCGCTGCCCGTCGCGCCGCCGCTGCTCTTACCGCCGCTGGCGCCGCCGTTGC
>JAEUAF010000876.1 GCA_019695485.1 Sorangium sp. | reverse complement strand
CAGGCACAACCGGCTCCAGTAGCGGCGGCGCGGGCTCAGGTGGCACCGCGTCGGCCGGCGCGAGCTCGGGCGGGAGCGCAGGCAAGTCGGGTTCAGGCGGCACTCCGGCGAGCGGAGGCAAGGCGGGCGCCGGTGGCACGGCGGTGGGCGGCACGAGCTCAGGAGGGCGTGCCGCGGGTGGCGCCAGTTCAGGCGGGAGTGCCGCGGGTGGCAGCGGCGCTGGCGGAACTGGCACTTGCACGCCGACATTTCCCGATCCTCCGAGCAACGTGTCCGCGTGGATCGACGAGAGCTGGGCGGCCCAGCTCGGCAACAACGTGAAGACGCGCAAGGATTGGCTGCTCGATTCGATCATGCTCGGTAAGGGGCAAATCAACCTCTGCGTGCGCTGGGGAGCCACGACCGCACCCACGGCCACGGTCAAAGCGGGCATGGCGGGAGCCGTGCAGAAGTGGTTCAACGATTGGTTCTCGCAGCTTTCGGGCTACGGCTGCTTCCCCTATCCGAGCGTCACCACCAAAGTGACAGGCTGGGCGGTGAAGTCGGGCAACACATCGTGGGTTTCCGACCTCGACAGCGCTATCAAGATCTACACGGAGACCGACGCAGACGGCGAACCGAAGTGCACCGACAGTTGCTCGTTCTTCAACAACTGGACTCACACTTTCCCGAACTGCCCCGGCGGCGAGGCCTCTCATTACGACTACTGGCTCTGGCTCGATGACACGATCAGCGGCGGTGCCGCGGCCGTCGGCGGTGATTGGGGGCTGCGCATGCCGGTGAGTAACTTCGTGGCCGCCATGAACAAGTCGAACCTCGTCATCGAGCACGAGATCGGGCACTGCTTCGGTTTCCAGGACTACTACGATTGGACGGGCTCGACGCCGAACGGCGGCTCATTGATGATCGTGGGCTCCACCTCCAGCCAGTCGCCGACCACGGCAGACATCTGGCTCTTGCGCCGCACATGGAAAGAGATGAAGGCGCTTCGCAGCTGGTAAGAGCCGTCGGAGCCCGTCGATTTTCGGCGCATTCACACCGCTGCGCCAGAACACCGCGAATGTGTTGGGCTTCTGTGCGGTCTTGAGCTTAGGCTGGCCGCTTGAAAACGAATTCCCAGCGCTCAATTCAAGTGAGCGCCGGCAGAGGCGGTGATCTTCATGGGTGACAAATCTCCGAAGGCCAAAGACAAGGCGAAGAAGCAGAACACGGCGGTCAAGGATCAGCGGAAGCAGACCGCATCCACCAAAGCGAGCAGCGTCTCGGCCGGCGGCAAGAAGGGCAAGTAGCCCGAATCGAGAGCGGAGCAGGCTCGCACTAGTGCAGCCTGCTCGCTCTCCGCGCGAGCACCCCGCGGTTGAGATAAGGGCCCAGGTTTCCGGAGGCGGCATGCGGGCGCGTCCGCAGCGTTTCTCTTTTGCGCGCTGCCGTCGAAGGCGTGCGATCGACGGCGAGTGCGACCGCGAGTCAGTGCCACGTGGTAGCTTGGGCGCTCGGCGCGGGCGATCTGCTTGCGACCGCACTGCGGCAAGCGCTGCACGAGGCCCCATTGCAAATCCGAGTTGGCTACGAGCTGGTCTACGATTTTCCGCAGCCTACACCGCTGATTCTCGCGCTGAACATTCATTACAGCCGCGCGTCGGACATCGTCATACCGGACCACATGCACACGCAGCCGCCCGTTCAGATCGGCAGCTACCGTGACGGCTTTGGAAATTGGTGTAACCGCATGCTGGCGCCGCAAGGACAGCTGCGCATTTCGGCCAAGGGCGTGGTGAACGACAGCGGCTTGCCCGATGCCGCGCCATTCGTGGGCGAACAGCACCAGGTGCAGCTCCTGCCCGAAGAAACGCTGGTGTTCTTGCTGGGCAGCCGATACTGCGAGACCGACCGCCTGAGCGAGACGGCGTGGAAGCTATTTTCCCATACACCGCTCGGCCGCCCGCGCGTGCAAGCCATCGTAGATTTCGTTCATCACCACATCCAATTCGGTTACGAACACGCGAGTCCTACCAAAACCGCGTGGGAAGTGTTCAACGAACGGCGCGGCGTGTGTCGGGACTTCGCGCATCTCGCGATCACGTTTTGTCGCGCGCTGAACATCCCGGCGCGTTATTGCACCGGTTACCTGGGCGACATTGGCTTGCCGCCGCCGTACGCGGCGATGGACTTCGCCGCGTGGTTCGAGGTCTACCTGGGTGGGGAGTGGCACACGTTCGACCCGCGCAACAACGCCCCGCGCATCGGACGCATTCTGATCGCGCGCGGCCGCGACGCCGCCGACGTCGCGATCGCGACCACCTTCGGCCCGAACACGCTGCAACGTTTCCAGGTTTGGACCGACGAAGTCACGAACAACGGCCCTATGTTCACTTAGCGTCGCGCGTCGTCCGCGCTTTCGAAATCGAGCGGCGCGCTTCGGCCAGCGGTCATTGACCGACGTCTAGCAGAGCGCGCGCGCGGAGCGTGGCGATCTCGTCGGAGGAGATCCCTGCGGCGGTCAGATAGGCTTCGATGCCCCCGCGGCGCTCCACCTCGTCGAGCGCTGCGCCAAGGCTAGTCGGATAGGCGCCGACGGTCGGTGCCGAGAGCAGGTACTCGTTGAGGATCGCGTCGCGAGTGGCGCCGAGCGTCTGCAAGATCAGAGCGGCGACGATCCCGGTGCGATCGCGCCCCCACGTGCAGTGAAAATACACGGGGTAGGCCGCGTCATCGCCAAATACGTGGAACGCCTCGGCAATCGACGCCGTTGCGTTCACGTCAGCCACGTAATCCTGCGGGCTGACATTGTAGGGGATGGGCAGCGGCGCTGAGACTCGGCGCGCCGTGCGATCGATGCAGGCTGCGTCCGGCTTGAGATCAATCTCGGAGGGCTGACGCAAATCGATCACCGTGCGCACGCCGAGCGCCGCAAAATCGACGCAGGCTTGCTCGCGCAAATTGGCGAGGGGTGCGCCTCGGAAGAACTGGCCGCAACTCAGGCTCTGCCCAGCCAGAATGGGCGTTCCGCCGAGGTCGCGCGCGTTGACGACGTCGCCGGGCAGAACGCTCTGCCCCGGCCGACATCCGTTGCTGTCGCCGCCACTCGAGCCACCCACGCCATTGGCTCCCGCCGCCGTGCCGCCGCTACCGCTCGCCGCGCCCCCCGTGGCGAACGCCACAGCCTCGAAGGGAGTCGGACCGACCCACGGCGCATTGCCGCACGCCGCCGCGCTACACGCGAAAAGGATTGAGAGAGTGTGGCGGCGCAGCATGGACAGCCTGGCGGACCGAACGCCCGCACTATAGCGCGCAAACCCAGCGCGGGAGCCAACGGACCCTCCTCGGCGCTGTGCAGGCCGACCACCGGGCCCGAGTTCGAGAACAGCACGGCCCGTTACTCTCGGCTGGCGCGGCAGCTTTCCGACCAGGACGGCGCTCGCGACGAGTCGCGCGCCACGCAGTCAGCACCCTTCGACAGAGCGACATCCGCGTCGCGGAGCG
>JAEUAF010000293.1 GCA_019695485.1 Sorangium sp. | reverse complement strand
CCAGAGCGCGGGCGATCGACACACGCATGCGCATGCCGCCCGACAGCTCATCCGGGAAGCGACTCGCTACGTCGGAGAGCTCCACGTCAGCCAGCGGGGCGAGTGCGCGGCGTCGCGCTTCCGCACGTGACACGCCCGCGAGCTCGAGCGGCAAGGCCACGTTGTCGAGCACCGTTCGCCAAGGCAACAAGTGCGCGTCCTGAAACACGAAGGCCAAACCCTTCGACCCGCGCGTCGTAACCGGCGGCGACGCCGATTTCGGCTCGAGTTCGATACGCCCGGCGGTCGGCGACTCGAGACCAGACACCAAACGCAGCAGCGTGGACTTGCCGCAGCCCGAAGGCCCGACCAGCGCCACGAAGGAGCTCGCTTCAATGGCAAGCTCGAGGTGTCGCAGCACATGCGTGTCCCCGTAGCGGTGGCTCACGTCGTGCACGGAAATCCGACAGGCTATGACGCGCCTCCACTGCGATGTTTCGGGGAGCAGCAAAGCGGAGCAGGCGCTTTGCCCGCGTAAGGACCGCTGAGTTCGTTTTGCCGAAAGGGCACGATTCCCTATAGCACGGAGCGTTTCACGGGCGTTCGCTCGGTTGCTGCGCGGCCCCGTTGACGGGGCTTGGGGATCTTGCAATTGATGCCCGTATGGCGAGCCGCATTCTGGTTGCTGTCGATTTGGGAGATGCTTCGCTCGATGCCCTCAGCGTGGCCTGCGCGCGCGCACGGAAAACGGGCGCCGAGTTGGCGGTGTGTCACGTGTTGCCACACCTCGACGCAACGCACGCGTTGATGGCGCCGAACGACGACGCGGTGATGGCGCACCTCGCCGAGCTCGAGCGGCGCGTGCGCCTGGCCATCGAACAGCGACTCGGCGCAATCGCCGACGCGCCGAAGGCTACCGTGTTCGTCGAACGCGGCGCCGAGTATGCCGAGGTCGTGCGTCGTGCTGAGGTGTGGTCGGCGACGTTGGTCGTGCTGGGTAGCCATGGCAGGAGCGGGCTGTCGCGCTTGTTGCTCGGCAGCGTCGCGGAAAAGATCGTGCGTCACGCGCACTGCCCCGTGCTCGTGGTTCGCAAATCGCCACGCAGCGACTGCGTTTTAGTCGCCACCGACCTCTCTGACCCGTCGCTGCCAGCCGTGGCGGCCGGCGCTGAGGAAGCGCGGCGTCTCGGTGTGCGCTTGGTCGTAGCGCACGCGCTCGATCTGTCGTCGTCGGCGTTCGGCGCCGCGCTCGGAGGGCCCTTCGGGGCCAGCCCCGTGCTACCCCCCGCTGAACTGCAGAAGGACGTGCACGATGCACTGACCGCCACGCTGCGCCAGGCGCTCGCCCGCTACAACGCGGAAGGCGAAGTGCGCGTACTCGACGGGTCGCCCGCGGCCGCGATTGTGGAGTGCGCACACGACCTGGGCGCCGGGCTGCTCGTAGTCGGCACGCACGGACGCACCGGTCTCGCCCGAGTCGCACTCGGCAGCGTGGCAGAGCGCATCGTGCGCAGCGCGGAATGCTCAGTGCTCGCGGTTCGGCAGGTATCGCGCTGATTCTCAGCTCACACGATGTCCCGAGGCACGATTCCGAAACGCAGCGTCTCCGGCGCTTCGAGTTCGGCCTGCTGCCTGAGTATTCCGATGGTCGAAGGTCAACCAGGCCACGTATCGTTGCCCTCCCCCGCAGGGTCCCGTCGGCGATCAAAGAGCCTGCGCCCCGGATGGCGATAGCCCTGCCCCCTTGGCATCGGGGGCACATCGACCGTTGGGCTTCGGTTCGATGAGCCACAAGCGACGGCGCCCTCGGCCGCTCGCGCTGCTCTGGTTTAACGGCGGCGCTTCGTCTATAAGAGTCGCCATGCGCAAAGTGCTGGGCGTCCTCGTGCTGCTGAGTGTGGGTTGCGGTCACAAGTCGAGCAAACACGCGGAGAGCTCGAGTGAGGCGAATCTGTCGCCGGGCACGCGCTGCATCGAGGAAGCGCGTGCCCCGCGCAAGCCTCCGACAGACGCGCCCGAGCGCATCGACGTCGGTCAGATCTTGGTGCGTCACGCGGGTGTTCGGGATGCCAAGGGCGCCACGCGCACGCGCGAAGAAGCGTGTCTGCGCGCCAATGAAGCCCGGCAGAAGCTGCTCGCTGGGTCGGATTGGGATGATGTGTTCAAAGAGTATTCGGATTCGCAAGGGGCGACTCAGGGCACTCTGTATGACGTGACCCAAGGTAGCCTCGAGCCCGCGTTTGCCGATGCCGCCTTCTCACTGCAAGTGGATGAGCTCAGCTATGTCGTCGAGAGCAAGCGCGGCTTCCACATCATCTGGCGCAAGAAGTAGCCTCTAGGCGCTCCTCGCGGCCCCGCTCACCCGGAGCGCGGTCGTGTTTGTGTCGCGCCGTGCCGTGCCGAATCGGGGTCTACGCGCGGTCTTGGATCGGGTTCAGTTAAGACGGCTGCCCTAACCAATCGGCCATGAACACGCCTTGGGTGGGCTGCAGAGCCGTTTGAGGGGTCTGGGACAACTTCACTCGGTGTGCCCGAAACATGGCGAACTCGACCGCGCCCTGAGGAGCTCTCGATGAAGACCCCGACTTCCCATCTTTTGGCTGGTTGCCTTGGCGCGCTCCTCGCGGCTTCGGCTGCGGCGTGTTCACCGGGAGCCGACACCACGACCGAGCGCGGAGCCACGGCGAGCGGTGGTGCCGCACCAGTCATGCTCGGGTCGGGCGGCAGCAGTGTTAGCAACGGCAACGGAGGGACTGGCGTTATCGTACCGGTGGGTGGCGCGTGCTCGGGGCTCTCGGGGTCGCCGTTCGGCTGCACCACGAGTCTCGATGGCACGGTGTTCGACCCTTCCGGAACGCTCCCGCTCTACAACGTCGTGGTCTATGTGCCGAGTGAGCCGCTCGATCCGATCAGCGAGGGAGCGAGCTGTCAGACGTGCGATGGCAATTTCTCGGGCCACCCCATTGCGGCGGCTCTGAGCGATGCGGCGGGGCACTTCTCGCTGAGTTTGGACAATGTGCCCGCGACCGACGCGCTGCCGCTGGTGATTCAGGTCGGCAAGTGGCGGCGACAGATCAGCGTGCCGGGTGTGAAGGCGTGCTCGGCCAACAGCGCCGCGGATGGCAGCGTGCGCCTGCCGCGCAACCGAACCGAGGGCAATTTGCCGCGGATTGCCGTGGTTCGTGCCGGCTCGGACGCGCTCGAGTGTTTGTTTCGGAAGATTGGCATTTCCGATAGTGAATTCTCCATCGACACGGGTGACGGGCGCATCGTGCTCTATGCGAGCGACGACGGCACGGCCACGGCCGGCACCACGCAGCTGGCGAGTGGGACGGCGATCCCATTGGCGGGGACGCTCTATTCGAGCATCGACAAGCTGATGAGCTACGACGCGCTCTTCCTCGCGTGCGAGGGTGGTGGCAAGGGCACCTTCTCCAAGTACGGAGCAACCGAGTTCACGAACATCGCCAACTACGCTGACCGCGGTGGCCGCATCTTCGGTTCACACTATCAGAATTACTGGATCCGGCCGGATAAGTTCAGCCTGCCCGCCTATCCGAGCGTGGCGACGTTTGCCTCGTCGCAGCACGGCTTCGATGTCGACGTTACCGGCAGCGTCGATACTTCATTTCCTAAGGGCGTCGCCTTCCGCGATTGGCTGTCCAACGTCGGCGCGTCCAGCACGCCGGGACAGCTCTTGATCCACGACGGCGAACACACGGTCGACTCGGTGATCGCGGGCACCGCGCAGCAATGGATCACGGTGGACGACCCCAGCGGCCACAAGGGTGTCGTTCAGTATTATTCGTTCAACACGCCGGTTGGAAAGACCGAATGCGGGCGCATGGTCTTCAGTGATCTCCACGTCGCCTCCGGCACGGGAGACTCGGGCAAAGTGGCGTTCCCGAGCGGATGCACGAGCACCGCGCTCTCGCCCCAAGAGAAGGCGCTCGCCTTCATGCTGTTCGACCTGTCGTCCTGCGTGCAGCCCGACAACCAACCGGTTCAGCCGCCGATAATCCGTTGAACGCGCCCGGAAGGGCGCGCAGCGGCGGTCGACGGCGGCCCACTGGCGGGTCGCCCCCGACATCTCTGACTCCCTGCCGGGGCCCGCGCTGAAGCGGGGTGCTCCTGACGCAGAAGTGGGGCGGCGCTGCTACCGCTTGCCGGGCTCGGGGCTCCACGCCAAGCTCGGCGCGTGTGTGCCTTTGCTGTTGCGCTGCGCTTCGGTGTCTTGTTGCTATGTGCGCTGCTCGGCCTGGTCGGCGCGGAGTCCGCGGCTCACGCGGAAACACTGCAAGCGCCCGTCGGGGGCAAGCCATTTTCACTCGGCACCGCTCGCGTCGCCTGCGGCGTGCCCGAGGCTGGGTGGACGGTCGATGCGAGCGGACACAATCTGCGGCCCCCCACTCAGGACGAGGCCATCGGTAAGGTCAGCGACCTGAAGATCGCTGCTGACTTTGCAGGCTGCGCCAAGTCGACGAGCTCGGTGAGGCTGGTCGCGACGGCGTCCTTTCCCACGCTCGACGCGAGCAGTGTGACTTTTTCGCCGGACCAAAGCGTGGTCGAAGCGCGTGGCCGTCGCCTGCGCGGCGTTGGGGTGGCGTGGCGCAGTGACACGGCGAGCGGGATCGACGTGTGTCAGCCGCGACTCGAGCCGAACGCCGAGCGCTGCGTCTGGACAGTGGGGCGCGGGCTGTCCGCGGATCCCAGTGCGAGCCCACTGACTTGGGTGCCGGCCGGTGGTCGCGTGGGCTCCGACGTCGTGACGTTCGACGCAGAAGGCGAACGCGCCGATCCGAGTACGTTCGTGCTCGCGCCGGCGCGCGTCGTGCTGGCGAGCTTGCTGCCGCCGGATGCGTCCATCGATCTGTCGACCGGGCATGGCGAGGGTCCGCTGTTTCATCCCGAGGTCGTGCGTGGGGCGGAGTGCAGCCCCGCGCGCTGCGAGGCGGCCGGCGGAAAGCTGCTCGTGCGCGGCATTTCGAGCGACGTGAACTCGGTCGACGTCCGGTTTTCACTCGCGCCGAAGGTCGTCTTTCAGAAGAAGGAGGGCAGCGATAGCAAGCCGACCGCACACTTGGCCGTGCTGCATTGCCCAATGTCCGTGGCTTCCGGGCCGCCGCTGCGCAGCGTCGATGGTTCGCGCCTGGTCGTGCGCATCGAGGAGCGCTGCGCGCGCGATCTGTCACTGCTAGAGTTCGAAGTCGACGACACGCCGGTGCGCGTCTTGGAGAGCAGCGTCGACGCGGGCGCAACGTACATCTTGCTCGAGGTCGGTCGCCTCGAGAAAAAATCGATCTCGATAGCCGCGCTGCATTCGCAGGGTGACGGCGATGTTATTGCACTGACCCACGCCGACACCTGGCTGCCTCCTCACGTGCGAGCCTCGCTCGAGATCCCAGGGCACAAGAACCTGGATTTCATCCCCAACAATCGCCCCACGCGGGTGCACACGCCGAGCGTGCCTTCCCCGGGACGGCTCTTCGTTCTGCCGGTCGACGGCGTGTATCACGTCGATGAGAAGGACCCAGCCCTGATCACCGGCGACGCCGACGCGGCTGGGCTTGCCACGTTGCGCTTTGCCTATCGCGTCGAGTCATTGCCCGGCGAGCTCGCCAAGACCGACCTCGGCGTACTGACGGACCCGCTCGAGCGCAGCGTACACGAGGCGAACCTGCCAGCGCCCATAGCGAACACGGTGTTCTCTTCGCGACCCATGGTCGAGCTCATTTGTGGCCCGACGCTCGACGGCACGCGGGTGATCCCCGCGCAGACCGCGCACCTCGACTTCTCCCGTCGCGACGATTGTCGGCTGGTGTTTCACCGGGAGCGAATTCAGCCCGAGTACGGCACGCAAAAGCTCAACTTGAGCATCGAGGTGATGAGCGCCGACGGCCTCCCACGCTCCGAGGGCCACGTCGCCCAGACGCTCACGCTGCGCAGCGGCAGTCACCCGATCTACGCTTGGGTGCACGGAGTTACTCAGCAATTCGATCGCGTCGTGATCCGCTTGTCGCACGCGGCCGACGAAGCGCATTACGTCGGCGCCGCCGAAATCGACACCGGCAGTCCCGCCGTCAAGTGGACAGCCATCTTCGGGCGCGGCCACGCGCGTTGGTACGCGACCACCGCCATCCCGACCGGTCTCTATCGATTCGGGGACGCGGCACACAGCGGCGTGTTGTCTCTGAACTTTGGGATCGTGTCACGCCTCACCTGGCTCGATGCAGAAGGCCACGAAGGTTTGCTGGGCCTCGAAGCGGGCATCATGGCCATCGGGCTCAGCAAAGACACCGGCCCGAGTGGCGCATCACTCACCCAGATCGGCGCTGTCGCGGGTCTTGGCGTGAGCATCCCCGTTGCAAATCGCGCATCGCCCACGCAAGCATCGATCAACCTTCACGGCTGGCTCGAGGAAGACATCACGCATCGCGACGGCGGCAACCGCTTCGCCTTCATCTTGGGCCCCAGCATTTCGATCGGCAATATCGGCACCAATCTTTGAGTCAGGGCTCGGTTGCCGACTTGTGAGCGCGGAGCCGCGCTGCTCGGAACCTGACCCGAGCCAGGGCCCGTTCCCGCATCGCGCCCGCCAGCGCGCTATTTCGTGCCGAAGAGCCGATCGCCGGCGTCGCCGAGGCCGGGGATGATGTAGCCGTGGTCGTTCAGGTGATCGTCGATGGCCGCCGTGTAAACGGGCACGTCTGGGTGCGATTCGCGGAAATTGAGCAGGCCCTCTGGCGCCGCCAGCAGGCACACGAATTTGATAGAGCGCGGGTTCGCGGTCTTCACGCGGTCGACCGCGGCCACGGCGCTGTTGCCGGTGGCGAGCATCGGATCGACCACGATCACATCGCGATCTGCCATCTCACCGGGGACTTTGAAATAGTATTCGACTGCGCCGAGCGTCTCGGGATCGCGGTAGAGGCCGATCTGGCCGACGCGCGCGGAAGGCAAGATGCGCAGCATGCCTTCGACCATCCCGGTGCCGGCGCGCAAGATGTTGAGCAGCACGACCTTCTTGCCGTCGATCAGCGGCGCCCGCATGCTAGCGAGCGGCGTCTCGATTTCTTTGTAGGTGAGGGGCAAATCGCGCGTCACCTCGTACACGAGCAGCATGCTGATCTCGGCGAGCAGCGTGCGAAATGAGCTCGTGCTGCGCTCTTTCTGGCGGAGCAGCGTCAGCTTGTGCTGTACGAGCGGGTGGTCGATGCGGGTCACGTTCGAAACCGCGGGGGGCTTTTGTGTATCCATGTTCAGAACACCGTGCCGTCGCTTGCGATGGTAAGGGGAGGACTGCCGTCCGCACGTCGTTCGAGCGCGATGGCGCGACCCGCGCGCCACGTGCCGCCTTCGAGCACGCGCGCCAAGGGCAGCTCGCTCGCGCTCAAGCCGAAGGCCTTCCTGACTTCGGGTGCGAGCAGATCGAGCAGAGCAATCGTGAGCGCGCGCCACTCAATCACGAGGTCCGAATCGACCGCCAGCACTTCAGCACGGCAGGTTGGCTGCTTGAGTTCGAGCACCCCACTGTCCACGAACAAGCCACCATTTCGGTACTCGGCGAGCCCAGTCAGCGCGTCGACGCCATCGATCGAAATGCCCGCGGCCTCGAGCGGCTCGAATAGCGAATAGGTGAGCCACTGCGAGAGCTTGTGAAACGGCACGAAGCCGAGCTCCGAATGGCGCCAGACATCGCCCAAACTCCGCTCGGCGAGGCGCTGACGCCCCTCCCAGATCGGACCGAGCGCGCCCAGCACGGCGCGCAACACGCTTTCGGCGGGCAGGCGCCGCGCGCGCGCCGATTGTTCGAGAAATCGGCCTAGATTGCCCAAGCGGGGAGCGTCCGCGCCGAAATACTCGGGCGTGCTGCCGACCACCTTGCCGAGCCGAACGAGCAGCGCCGCGCGCCCGTCGCCGCCAGCCAGCGGGTTGTCGGGCCCCGCTTGGAACGCGTTCGCCAACACCTCCGGCGTCAGGCCGCTGAGACCGCCGGCGTCAGCAGCAGGCGCGCCGCTTGCGGAGAGCGCGCCGTTCAGGAACAGATGATAGCTCGCGACGGCGAGGCCCTCCGAGCGCGCATAGACGCGGGCCTGCCCCGTCGCCGGGTCCACTTCGCGATAGGTCCAGCTCGGGCCTGCACCGGCGTCGAGCAGCACGCTCGTGATCACGAGCTCGAAGCGCGCCGCGAGCTTCTCGGCTGGCGAGTGCCCTGCGATGCGCGCTTCGAAGGCTGCCACGCGCGGCACGCCACCGACGTCGAAATGGCGCCAGCGGCTATGGTACGGGATTTTGCGCGGGTCGGGGTACGCCGCGCGCGTCAGCTCGACTACGCGATCCGCCACGTCTTGGAGGCGCCCCTCGTGTAGCGACCAGTGCGAGGAGCGATTGGCGCGTACGTGAGCGAGCACGGCGAGCGCGCGCTCACGAATGGCGCGCGGCGTCATCAGATAGCCGTATTCCGCGTTCGCGGCGTCTGCCGCGCTCGCGCCGAAGTCCTGTTCTGTCACCATCGGCACCTAGGTCTCGAGGCTGCGACCCTTGGGTTTGGCGAGCTCGTTGCCGTCCGGAACTTCGCCCTCGGTGAAGTAGCCTGCGGCCATTTTCGCGTCCATCTCCACGCGCGCGTCGGCCGGAATCAGGGCGTCCGGAATCGGCACGCGCTCGACGATGGAGATCCCCGCCCGCACGACTGCGTCGTGCTTCATGTTGCTCATCGAGACGAAGCGATCGATCTTGGTGATACCGAGCCAGTGCAGGGCGTCCGGCATGAGCTCTTGAAAGCGCATGTCTTGGAC
>JAEUAF010000666.1 GCA_019695485.1 Sorangium sp. | reverse complement strand
GAAAACAAGCGCCCGTAGGGCTCGGCTCGAGCGTCAATTCTCCGCCATGTGCGAACACGACGCGGCGACAGAGTGCCAATCCGAGACCCGTGCCGTGCGACTTTGTAGTGAAAAGGGCGTCGAAAATGCGATGCCGCACCTCGACGGGCACCCCAGGACCGCTGTCTTGGACAAATACTTGGGTCCCTCCCTGGTGCGACTCGGCGCGGACGTGAACGACGCCGACGCTGTTTTGAGCTTGGCTTGCGTTGGTGAGCAGATTGCCAAGCACGTGCACGAGGTCGTCGGGGTCGGCGTAGATAGTGAGCCCGCTGGGGATGTCGATGTCGACCTCGAGCGTCGTGGGGATCCCCGCGGCTTCGCTCGCCTGCAGCAGCAGGCTGGAGACGTCTACCGGCTGGCGACGCGGGGGTCGCTCGCGCGCCAGGTCGAGCAGATTGGTGATGGTTTTGCCGCAGTGTTTGATCTGCTTGGCAATCTTCTCGTGGTGTTTCGCGATCTGAGGGTCATCCAGGCCGAGGCGCTTCAGGCGCTGATCCATCAAGAACAACGATGATTCGATGGTGCTGAGCGGGTTGCGAAGCTCGTGGCCAATGCTGGCGGCGAGTTGCCCGATGGTCGCGAGCCGCTCACCGGTCCGGATCTTGTCGTTCAGATCTTCGCGGTAAGTGTCGAGCATGATGGCAAGCTCGAGATCGAGGATCTTGTCGGCGGCGGCGAGCGTTCGGCTCAAGGTCGAGGCGTCGAGCTCGCAACGCTCGATGGCCGCCTTGAGGTGAATCCGGATCCGATTCATGGCCGTGAACATGAATTCCTGCGGGAGTCCGATGCGCACGTGGACGCGTCCGATGCGGGCGTGTGCCAGCACGTACGCCTCGTCGTGCGGATCCAAAAGGACACTCGCGATCCATGCTGTCAGCGTGCGCTTGAGGCGCTCGATTTGGGGCTGGCCGCCGGTGATCACGGCGCGCGCTCGCGGATTCGCCTCGATGGCCGCGTAAAAGTCGTCGATGGCTGGCCCAAACACCGGAGCGATTTGTGCGTGAACGGCGCGCAGCAGCTCGCTATCTTTCGGACCAAAATCGACGTAGTCCGCGATGGTTTGGAAACGCCTGAAATCCATGCCGCTAGAGTTCATGATGGTTCGCTCGCGACGGGGGACTTGGGTAGCGCCGCGTCGTCGTGCAGCGCGCGCAGCGGCGGAGTCTCTAGGTCATCGAATTGACCGCGCCGCGTGGCCCACACGAACGACATGACCGCGATCCCAGAGATCGCGAGCGTAATAGGCAGCACGACGAAGAGGACGCTCATGTTCTGTCGAAGCTCCGCGACTTGATGGCATTCGATACCACGCTGAGCGAGCTCAGCGGCATCAGTATGGCGGCCCAAAGTGGGGTGATGTGTCCAGAGAGTGCCAGAGTCACGCCGAGTGCATTGTAGGCCAAGGAGAACGCGATCCCACGCCGAATCGTGGCAAAAGTGCGGCGGGAGCCGTCGACCGCCCGGGCCAGCGGCGCGAGCCCGGCCTCGGTCGCGAACACGTCGGCCGCCAGCAAGCTCGCCTCGGCTCCGCCGTGCACCGAGAAGCCGCAATTCGACGCCGCCAGCGCGGCCGCATCGTTGACCCCGTCGCCGACCATGATAACCCTGCCGTATTGCCGGCGCAGCGCTTGAATGCGCGCGAGCTTGCGCTCCGGGCTAACCCCGCCTTCCGCGCCAACGAGCGCCACGCCTAGGGCGCGAGCCGTGGCCTGAACCACCTCGGGGTGATCGCCGGACAAGACCAGAAACTGGTAGCCAAGCCGGCCCAGCCGTTCGAGCGTCGTCCGTGCGTCCGCACGTAGGGTATCGGCCAGGGCGAGCACGGCGCGCGCTTCTCCCGAGTCGCCGACGACAATCGGGGTTCGGCCCTCGGCGGCGTGCTTGGCGACCGCGCGCCGAATGAGAGGACTCAACGCCTCGCGTCCGAGCTCGGCCTCCACGAAGGCGGGTGAGCCGACCACGATGATTCGGGTTCCGAAGCGCGCGATCACGCCGCCGCCGCTCACGCTGCGTACGCTCTCGGGTTCTAGCGGCGCGGCTGAGTCGAGCGCGCGCGTCAGCGCTCGCGCCAACGGATGTTCCGAGCGAGCCTCGGCCGCACGCACGAATGGCCGGAGCTCATCAGGACCCTCCCAGGCCACGAGATTCGGGCGACCCTCGGTCAAAGTTCCGGTCTTGTCGAGGACGATCAGCGCGGGGCGCGATAGTTCCTCGACGAATTCCCCGCCTTTGAAGATCAGGCCGGCCTTGGCCGCCCGCGATAGCGCGACGCTCACGGACAGCGGCGTCGCCATGCCGAGCGCGCACGGACAAGTCACGACCAGCAACGCGACGGCATGATCGACGGCCGCGTTGGCATCGACGCGCAACCAAACCAGCGCCGTCAACAGCGCGAGGCCGAGCACGGCCCACACTAGCCAACCTGAAACGCGATCGGCCAGACGTACGATCGGCGCTCGGCTGGCCTGCGCCTCCTCGACGCTCTGCATGAGGCGACCCACGCGCGTCGATTGCCCCGTGCATTCGGCACGAACTTGGAGCGTGGCCTCCACGTTGACTGTGCCCGCGAACACGCGATCGCCCACTTGAACGCACTCGGGAAGCGATTCGCCAGTAAGCGTGGAGGCGTCCACACTCGAGCAGCCCTCGCTGACGATGCCATCGACCGGCAGCCGCTCCCCGGCGAGGACCTCCACGATGTCGCCTTCGACGAGGGTGTTGGCGGGGACGCGCTGCTTGGTCGCGCCGCGCAAGACGCAAGCGCTTTCCGGGGCCAGTGCGGCGATGAGCTCGGTGGCCCGCGCCGCTCGCCGCTGCTGATGCCGACCGAGCCAGCGCCCGACGAGCAACAGGAAGATCAGCACCAAGATCGTGTCGAAGTACACCTCGCCGTGGCCGACCAGCGTATTTCGCGCGCCCCACACGCTGCCCGCCAGAATGCCTACCGTAATCGGTAGATCCATGTGAGGCGTGCGTGTGCGCAGCGATGCCCACGCCCCGCGGAAGAACACGCTGCCTGCATAGGCGACGGTGGGCAAACTGATGGCGAGGCTGCCGAAGCGGAAGAGGGAAGCGTAGGAGCCGTCGCTCGTGTTCACGGCGCCGCTATAGAGGGCGAGCGCCATCAGCATCACGTTGCCGGCAGCGGCGCCGGCGACGCCGAGTTTGAGCAGGAGCGCGCGGTCCTCGCCACGGCCCTGGTCCGCTTGGTCGCTGGCAGGGTGGGGTGGATAGCCGAGCGCATCGAGAGCGCGAGCGATGGCGCTCAGCGAGGTTTTCTCGGCGTCGTAGCGAATTTGCACCCGCGCACGCGCAAATTGGAGGCGCGACTCGACGACGCCGTCGACCACGCGCGGCAGCTTTTCGACGAGCCAGACGCAGGCCGCGCAGTGGATCCCCTCCAGCATGAACGCGACCGTCGAGTGAGCGCCTTCGCGCCGTACGTACCGCGCCACGAAGTCCGGGTGTTCGAACTCCTCGTAGCGCTTGTGACTGGCGCGGGCGGGGAGCGCTTTTTCGGTAAGCTTGTCGCGCTCGGCGTAATAGCCCTCGAGATTACAGGCGCTCAGGATCCCGAACACCGTGCGACAGCCGGCGCAGCAGAAGGCGTGGCCGTCGTCGTCGCTGGGCGCGTCTTTCGGTAAGTCGTTGCCGCAATGACGGCAACCCGCGGCGCGCGTGAAGATGCCCGAGTTCGACTCGGCATGCTCGGGCTCTGCTGAGGCGGGGAAGCTCATCGGTCGTGGCAGTGGCAGGTTTTCTTGGGAATTTCGAGGTGATGCCCGTCCGCGCTGATCACTCCGTGGGCGCCGCCGAGGGCGAACGCGGGCAGCTCCAGTCGTCCCACAATCGTGGCGATGCCAAGCACGAACAGGAGCGACGAGGTGATCATCAGGACGTGCCCGCGCAGCCGAGCGGCGAGCCGTGACAGGCCGAGGCCCATGCCGGTCAACATCGGCAGCGTGCCGAGGAAGAAGGCGCTCATCACGAGCGCTCCGGACAGCGGATTGCCGGTGCTTGCGGCAGCGGCCACGAATGCGTAGAGAAATCCGCAGGGCAGCAGGGTCGAGCTGAGTCCCAAGATCAACGCGCGTCGCGTGGGCGACGCCGCGAGCAAGCGGGGCGCCAAGCGCGCCAAGAGCTTAT
>JAEUAF010000359.1 GCA_019695485.1 Sorangium sp. | reverse complement strand
CTGTCGTTCGCCGCTGCGGCTCATGCGGCGCCCCGAGCGGAGCCGGCGCGCGTGCATGTTACCTATTGGGAGAAGTGGACCGGGGTCGAAGGCGACGCCATGCGCGCGCTGGTCGCCGACTTCAATCGCTCGCAGTCCAAGATAGTCGTCGACTACCTCGCGGTCTCGTCGGTGAACCAGAAAACGCTGGTCGCCACTGCGGGGGGTAACCCTCCCGACTTGGCGGGCGTGTGGGCGGAGGACGTATTCGGCTTCGCCGACAAGCAGGCGCTCACCCCGCTCGACGAGTTGGCGCGCGGCGGCAACGTTCGGCAAGATCGCTACCTCGCGCCGTACTGGGAGATGGGGGTCTATGGGACCCAACTCTTTGGGGTGGTCTCGGTACCCGCCGTGAACGCGCTGCACTGGAACAAGCGGCTGTTTCGCGAGGTCGGCCTCGATCCCGAGCAACCGCCCCGCACCATCGACGAGCTCGACGCCTTCGCGAAGCGACTGACGCGAAGCGAGCATGGGGCCATCGTACAGATCGGGTTCTTGCCTTCCGAGCCCAGTTGGTGGTCCTTCTTTTGGCCGCACTTCTTCCACGGCAGGTTGTGGGACGGCAAGTCGCGCATCACCCTCGCCGAGCCCGAGTCCGTGCGCGCCTTCGAGTGGATTCAGAGCTACGCGAAGGTGTACGGCGTGGCCGCGTTGCAGAACCTGTCCGCGAGCTTCGGCAACGTAGCGTCTGCCCAGGACCCCTTTCTCAGTGGCAAGCAGGCGATGGTGCTGCAAGGCGTGTGGCTCGGGAACTATGCCGATGCCTACGCGCCGGGGCTCGAGTGGGGTGCGGCGCCGTTTCCGAGTCTGATAGCGGGTGAGCCGCCCGTGGCCTTCGTCGACGCGGACATGCTGATCATTCCGCGTGGCGCGGCGCACCCGCGCGAAGCCTTTGCGTTCATCGACTATCTCGCGGAGCAAGCCCACACCGAAAAGCTCTGCCTGCTGCAGCGCAAGAACTCACCGCTCGTCAGTGTCAGCGAGACATTCCTCAGTACCCATAAAAACCCATATATTCGTATGTTTCAGGCGCTCGCCGCGAGCCCTGCGGCTCACGGCAGCCCGAGAATGAGCGTGTGGTCCGAGTATCGGAAGGAGCTTCATGCGCTGTTTCAGCGGGTCTGGCTGAACCAGGTCACGCCCAAGGCAGCCATCGCCGACACGCAGCGCCGCATGCAGCGCTCGCTCGATCGCGCCGAGGCCCGGCGCTCGGCGCCCAAGTCACAGCTCTTGACGTTTGCGCCGTTCGCGCTGGTGCTGGGCCTGGTTGCGTGTCTAGTCGCGATCGTCGGCAGGGAGCGGGCGCGGGCGCGGCTTCTCGCCGGTCGCGCCGAAGCGCGTGTCGATCGAGCGCTCGGCAAGGGGTTGTTGTTCTTTTCGCCCTGGGGGATTGGCCTGCTCGTGTTCGTCGCGTATCCGGTGATGTCGAGCATCGTGTACAGCTTTTGCGACTATTCGGTGCTGACGACGCCGCGCTTCGTGGGCTTCGACAACTTCATCGAGCTCGTTCACGACGACGTGTTTCTGGTCGCGCTCAAGAACACTTTCGTCTACGCGCTGTTTTCACTGCCGCTCCACCTAGTGGCGTCGTTTTCGATCGCGCTCTTCCTCGACGCCAACGTGCGCGGCTCGGGCTTCTACCGAACGCTCGTCTTTCTGCCTTCGCTGACGCCCGTCGTGGCGAGCGCCATGGTCTGGTTGTGGATCTTCAACGCGCGTTACGGCGTGCTGAATTTCTTGCTGGGTAAACTGAGCTTCGGGCTGATCGGGCCTGTGCCATGGCTCTCCGATCCGCGCACGGCGTTGCCCTCGTTGATCGTGATGAGCGTTTGGGGCGTGGGACAGACCGTCGTCATCACGCTGGCGGCGATGCAAGACGTGCCCATCGCGGTCTATGAAGCGGCCGACATCGACGGCGCCAGCTTGTGGCAAAAAGTGCGGCACATCACGCTGCCGCTGACCTCACCCGTCGTCTACTTCAACGGCATCTTGGGGCTCATCGGCGCGCTTCAGGTGTTTTCGCAGCCGTACATCATGACCGGCGGCGGCCCGGCCCGCGCCACGCTGACCTATTCGATGCGCCTGTACGACAACGCCTTCACGTTCCTGCGTATGGGCTATGCGTCAGCCATGGCATGGATTCTATTCGTGATCATCCTCGGCCTCACCGGGTTCGCCGTTCGCATCGGCAAGAACCGCGTGCACTACACCGCGAGCTAGTTCAGAGACTCGGGAAACGATGAGCGCAGTCGGTTCGCCTTTCGCCAGCACCTTTCGCCGCTATCCTGCGGCGAAGTTCGGAGTTCACGCAGTCCTGATTTGCGTGAGCTTGGTGTTCGTGTTTCCGATGTTGTGGATGCTCTCGACATCCCTGAAGCCCATCCAGCAAACGATGGTGTTTCCGCCGCGCTGGGTGCCCGAGACCTTCCAGTTCAGAAACTACGTCGAAACCACGAGCTACATTCCGTTTTGGACCTACACCTGGAATACGCTCACGATTTGCGTGCTGTCCGCGATCGGAACCACGTTTTCGAGCGCGCTCGTCGCGTATAGCTTCACGCGCCTCGAATGGCCCGGCAGAAACGCGCTGTTCGGTCTCACGCTCGCCACCATGATGGTGCCCTTCCCGGTGCTGATGGTGCCGCTCTACAGTGTATTCAAGGCGCTCGGTTGGATCGGTAGCTTGAAGCCCTTGTTTTTGCCGGCGTTTTTCGGCGGGGCCTTCAACATCTTCCTTCTGCGCCAGTTTTTCCTGCGGATCCCGAAGAGCCTGCCGGAGGCCATGACCTTGGACGGGGCCTCGGAGTTCACGATTTTCCTGCGGGCCTACCTGCCACTTTCCCGTGCGCCGTTGGCGGTTGCCGCCTTCTTCCAGTTCATTTACTCGTGGAACGACTTCCTCGGGCCGTTGCTCTATTTGACCGACCAGCAGACCTTCACGCTGTCTCTCGGCCTGCAATTTTACCAGAGTCAGCACGGTGGCACCCAGTGGCACTACCTGATGGCCGCCTCGTTCCTGACCACCTTGCCGATCGTGCTGTTATTCTTCTTCATGCAGCGGACGTTCTTGTCCGGGTTGAGCTCGATGAAGAATGTGGATGCGTGACATGACAGGAACGATCTGAATGGCGCTCGTGAAGCTGTTGGTGGACGTGGCCTCCGACATCGCGGAGCTCGTCGGGCAGACCCTGATCGAGCTCGGCGCGGGCGGCGTCGAGGAACAGTCCGGCAAGCGCGGCGCGAGGCTGATCGTGTATGGCGACGACGCGACTCGGATTTCGGCGTTGGCCGAGCAGGCTCGCAGCGCGCTCGGCGACTTAGGTCTCGAGGAAGAGGAGGGGAATCTGTCCATCCGCATGGAAGTGGACCCGAACTCAGACTGGGACACCGCGTGGACTCAGCATCTCACGCAGCAAGTGCTGACGCAGTGTTGGGTGGTTCAGCCGCTGTGGGACGAAACGCCGCCACCGCCCGGGATGGGGCGCCTGGTGATTCGACCGACCTTGGCGTTCGGAGACGGCGCACACACGACGACGCGACTCGCCGCGCAGGCCGTCGAGCGCTTCTGTCTCGCGTTACCCGATGCCAGCGTGCTCGACATTGGCACGGGCAGCGGCATCCTGGCCTTACTCGCAGCCGTTTCGGGTGCCAAGACGGTGCATGGCGTCGATGTGGATTCAGTCGCGCTGGCCGCCGCGCGCGAAAACGCTGCGCTAAACTCGCTCGAACAACGCGTCTCTTTCGAGGACGCGGCGGCCACTCTCGCCTCCGGCTTCGACATGGTGGTGGCGAACCTCGAGCCGCGCGCGCTGCTCGACGACGCGCCGCGCATCGCCGCTCGCGCCCGCGACGCGCGCGAGCTGATCCTCACCGGCTTTCTCTGCGATCAAGCGCACGCCGTGGCCGAGCGCTTCGCGGCCTTCGGCTTCACGACGCTCGCGCGCGTGGAGGAGGGCGAGTGGTGCTTGCTCGTGCTCGGCCGGAACAGCGACTGACGGCGCCGCGCCCTAGGCCCTGGCGCGCCCGCCCATCAGGTTAGCTCCAAGAACTCAGCAAGCCTCGCGGCCTCGGCCGGAGTAAGTACCTCGGACAGCCAGGTGTGTTGCGCTCGTGCATTCGTGAAATGCCTGCGGTTCGCGTTATCGGCTTCACGAACGATGCGCTGAACTTGAAGCTGCGCGATCGAGTGTTCGGCCTGAATCAGAATGGAGCTGCGCACCACGCGCGCATTGGTCCCCGCCAGCATCGCGCGGGCGCGAGCCGAGGTTTCCGGCGACATTACGCCCACGGCGCGCCAATCGGCCGCTATGACGTATTTCTGCTCTGGGCTGATCGAGCTGACCGCCAGCCCGATTTGACGAATCATATCGTCCACGTCTGCGACCGAGCGATATCCGCAGGCGACTCGAATCTCCAGAAGGCACCCGACCCTAAACGCACAGGTGTTCTCCGCCATATCTTGCTTTGAGTTTGGCCTGAACTAGACCGCTGTCCAATGATAGATGTGCAGCATGTCGTGCACTGTGGGCGAGTGATCAAGCAGGCGCGGGCGCCTCGCCATTCTGCGGCAACGGCCCCTGGAACGCAACGCGATCCGAGGGCCAAGTGCTGGGCACGGCCCGCTCGCGGTCAGAGCGGGTCCTTCTCACGGTCAGCCAACAGCGCCGCTACGGCCGCTTCGATGCTTTCATAGTGGTTCGAGGGCGCCCCATGGATCGCGCTGCTCGTATACATGAACGTCTTTTCGCGTGGCGCCTGATTCACCCGATAACTTCGCTTGGTAAAATCACGCAACACACGTGCGCGGTACTCACCAAACGCTGTGGCGACACGCGGATTCACGCGAAAGTTCGTGAGCTCCAAGACTAAATCCATCTTGCGCCCCAGCCGCGCGAAGAACTGCCGATATTCTTCGTACCAGGCTCGCATGTCATCTTCGGTTTCGACCGCCCAATCGACATACGCCACCACGACGTCGATCGCTGCGCGGTGCTTGAAGCGAATTTGCCCCGGCATGTTCTCATAATGCTAGCGCACTCGCTGGCGCCGGTAAGGGCCAATGATCGCTTCTCGATCGCTCGCCCCGCCGCGTCGGCGTCAAGATGGCTGCCATCATTGTTCGTGATCGACCTCATTAGCGCGCCACTGAGTGAGAAGTGGTGGCGTTTCCCACCTGGGCCACGTAGGTGGTGGTGTCTATGTGGGTGCGTACGGTCCGAAAGCACCGCATTGCACGACCGAACAATCGGATCTTCCAGTCGAGGTCGTTCGATCCCCGAATCACAACGCTGGGTGGGACTGGGGCGCCGCCAAGGCTCCTCGGGTGCGAGGTTAGAAGTGCTTCTCGAAGCCGAGGCCGAGGTGGGCTCCGCTGAAGGACGACGTGTTCGCGACGGCGAATTCGCCCCCGCCGGGCGCCGCCTGGAAAGTGTGTTCGACCTTGTAGATTCGACTCGCGCCAGCGGTCGCCAGTAGATCGAGCGTGCCGCTGCCTCCGTCACCGAGGAAGCGCCTGCGCACGCCAGCCTCGAATAACGAAAACCCCGAACTGCCGCCGGCCGCTGCGAGCACGAGCCACCAGCGCGGGACGATCGGCACACTGCCGCGAAAGAACGCGCTGGTGAATTCGAACTCTTGGTGAAACAGAGTGAAGTCGAGGCGCAGGCTGGCATTTAGCCCATCAATCCGCCCCGCGCGGAAGTAGAGTGGGAGCAGCGTGCCAGAACCGGGGCTGATGGGGCGCCCTGAGTCATTTACGGTCTGCGCGCCGAGCCCGCTGCCCGCTTCAAACACGGGCGAATCGTAGCTGGCGAGCAAGAATCCGGTAAACGTCGTGCTGCTCGACTGGGCGCTCGTCGCGCTGCCAATCGGCGCGAACACCAAACGCAGCTGAAAGGGGGACGCGAAGCGATAGCCCAAATCGGCGTCGACCAGCACTCCGACGCCGTCGCTAGCCAGGCCTAGAAATGGGCGGGCCAGAAGCCCGAACGATGCTCCGCCCAGCCGTCGCTCAACGTTGCGCGTCACTGGCTCGAGCGTAACGCGCGCGACGCTACCGAACGCGATTTGGTGGGCGACCGCAAGTTCCACGCGCGCGCGGTGGGGCGACACGCGGCTCACGCTCCCAACCACGATTTGCCCGCCGGGCTGGCTCGCATCCTCGAAGGCGATGTGCGTGCCGAGCTGAATCGAGTCATCGCGGCCGAGATCGATGACGACGTGATCGGGCGTGACGAGAACTACGGCTGCCGCGCCGCGCGGGGAGGCTGGCGGGAGCGGGGCGGAAGCAGTGCTTGCGGCAATGGGCGGCGTGGGACTCGGCGCGCTGATCTCGACCTGGATCTCGCGGTTCACGCGCGCGACGAGCTTGCCGTTCGCGACCGCAAACCCCACCACGCTACCTGGCAGGTGCTGGTGGTCGAGCAGCGTTGGCGGCGAACCAGGCGCCACGATCAGAACCCCATCGGCGCCGCACGCGGCGTAGATCAACCCTGCGCGTCGCGCGAGCTCGACCAGCGCGCAGTGCGGCGCGGCGGGGCTGCTCAGCCAGGCACGTAGCGCTGCGCCGTCTTCCGGACTCGAAACTTCAGCTGCCGTTGGAGTCGGCGGCTCGCTGCTAGTTGGCTGAGGCGGCGTTGGGGAGACCGCCGCCGGCGGTAGTCCGTCCGGCAGCGCCGTCGTTTCCGCGGCTCTCGCAGTCTGGATTCCGCTGGAGGCGGCAGAGCCGCCGCGCGGCGTCGATGTGCCCTGGTTCTGCGGCGGGTCAGCGGCTTGCGCGGGCGTGGCGAGCCCCAAAAACACCGCTAGCGCGGCCGTCGACGCGAATCGTTGCGAAATCCGCTTGAGCCCGCGGCTGTCACCCGTCATCATTCCCAACACGCGAGCCGAGTTTCGCGGGTTTTCGGCTTCGTGGGGAGTGAAAAAGCATGCGCGGGCAAATATTCGGGATAGGTCGTGACACGGTGCGAGCCAAGTGGGGGCTTCTGCTCGCTCCGTTTACGTTTGCGGGGTGTCAGACGATGTCGGCAGGGCCGCCGACATCGAGTGAGCAAGTTCCCGTACCAGTGGGAACAGTGGGGACTGCGACCGGGCCTCTCGATACGAGGCCGGTGCGATCGGCGTCACGGACGCCGCCGCCGATCATGGGCGGCACCTTACTCGCGCTCTCCGACGGGGAGCACGCCTTGGTGTCCGATCCCGATCGCGATCGCATTTTGATCGTGGACTTCGTGCACACCCAGTTCGTCGGCAATCCGATTGCTCTCGAGGCGGGGAGTTTGCCAGGACGCGCGGTGGAAGACAAAGCCGGGCACGCCTATGTCGTGCTGCGGGGAACCGGCGAAGTGCTGACGGTGGACGTCACCACGAGCACCGTCACCGAGCGTCGCGCGGTGTGTGCCACGCCGCGTGGTCTCGCGATCGAGCCAGCCGGCGATCACCTGTTGATCGCGTGCGCCGAGGGCAAGCTGGTAGAGCTGCCGCTTGCGGGCGCTGGGCGCGTGGAGTCCAAGGTGGCGCTCGATGCGCGCGACGTGGTGTTCGCGGGCGGAAAGCTGTTCGTTTCGAGGTTCCGCTCGGCGGAGCTGCTCGAACTCGATTCCGCGCGCGCGCTCGTGCGCAGCAATACCTTACCGAGCGTCGCCGACCAATCGCACGTCGATCCTATCCAGGGCGCCCTAGTTGGGGTGTTCGATCCGGCGGTTGCCTGGCGCGCTGTCCCCGGCCCGAACGGTCACGGCGTGGTGATGGTGCATCAACGCGCCACGTCGGAGAACATCAACATCGCTCATCCGGATGCCTCTGGCGGGTCGACCAAGGGCACGGGTACCATCGCCGTCCCAACCCCAACTGACCCTACGCTTGGCGGCGGCGCTGTCGCAGGTGGAAGCCCCTACGGTGCCGATTTCTCGGGCTGTGGCGGCATCGTGCACTCGGCGGTCACCATCGTCGAAGACGGCACGACCCTCACGAGTCCCCAGCTCGCCGGCGTCGTGCTGCCCGTCGACGTGGCCGTGTCGAACGATGGCTATATTGCGGTCGCGAGCGCTGGCTCCGATCCGACGAGTCCCACCGTGACTTCGTTCGGGAGCTCGGTCTTGGTCATGACCGCGACGGAAGTCGATCGCGGCAGCTCCGGAGACTGCCGCCCGCAAGGCTTCAACCTTCCGATTCAGGATCCTGTGGTGGCGGTGGCCTTCGATCCCGTCCACGGCACCCTGCTCGCGCAGACGCGCGAACCCGCGGGAATTGCCATCTTCGACGGCGTCAAGAGCGGGACGACGAGCCAGCGCACGATGAGCCTCGGTGGCGAGCAGGTCGGTGACACGGGTCACGACATCTTTCACCAGAACGCTGGCGCGGGCATCGCTTGCGCCTCTTGCCATCCGGAAGGCACGGACGACGGGCGCACCTGGCACTTCAACCCGACCGGAGCGCGCCGCACTCAGCCAGTCGACGTTGGCCTGGCTGGCACCGCTCCCTTTCACTGGGACGGCGACTTGCCGACCCTGGGCAGCTTGATGAGTGAAGTCTTCGTGGCCCGCATGGGTGGTCCGGCAGAGCCCGCGGTGCGGGTTTCGGCGGTGGAAGACTGGCTGTTCAAGCTGACTCCGCGCACTCCGCTGCTACCGAAGACGGACGAAGCGGCGATGCGTGGTAAGGCGCTGTTCGAATCGAGCGACGTGGCATGCGCGAGCTGCCACTCCGGTGCGAAGTTCACCAATAGCCAGACCGTGGACGTTGGCACGGGCGGGAAATTCCAGGTTCCGTCCTTGCTCGGAGTCGGGCAGCGCGTGCCGGTCATGCACAACGGTTGCGCTTCGACGCTGCGCGCGCGCTTCGACGCCGCGTGCGGCGGCACTGCGCACGGCAACACCAGCCAGCTCAGCGAGTCCGAGCTCGGCGATCTGGTCGCTTACCTCGAGTCGATTTAGTTTCCTTCGTGGGGCGTGAGCTTCAGCCAACGCTGAAGCTCACGCGGGCGCCGCCCTCCGGCGGGTTCTCGGCCCAGGCTCGCCCACCGTGAGCGACCGCGATGCGCTGCACTAGCGCGAGTCCGAGTCCCAACGACGGGCGTTCGTTGCCGATAGCCTGCGGGCCTCGGTAAAACGCTTCGAACGCGCGGCTGAGCGTGCTCGCGTCAAAGCCCGGTCCGCGATCCCAGACCTCGAAGACGACGCCTTTGTCTGGCTCTGGGTGCTCGCCAGGCCGCGCCCGGCGCACGACGAGACGGGACACGCCGCGGCCGTGTTGTTCGGCGTTGTCGAGCAGATTGTCGAGTGCCCGGGCGACCAGTGTCGGATCGGCGGAGATCTGCGCCCCCGCGCTCTGATCGTGCAAATGGTCGAGCGGTAGATCCTGACGAAGTAGCGCCGTTTCTGCCAGTTTGGCGGCGTCGAGCGCGACGCGGGAAAGGGTTCCGAAGTCGAGGCGTGAGCTTGCCAGCAGCTTGCCGACCAGGGTGTCGATTTCGGCGACCTCGCTTTCGATGGATCCGAGCGCTCGCGCGTCGCTGGGATCGTGTCGCAAGAGCTCGCTCGACACGCGCAGCCGGGCGAGGGGGCTGCGCACTTCGTGGGAAACCGCCGCCAACAGCTCGCGCTGTTCGTTCAGCTGGCGCTCGATTCGTTCGGCCATGTCGTTGATGGCGTCGGCCAGCACGCCGAGCTCACCGCGTTGCCCGCGGTGCAAGCGCACCCGGCTCTTCAGGTTGCCCGCGCCGATTTCGCGGGTGACGCCGATCAGCGACGACAACGGGCGCGTCAGCATGCGAGCCAGGAACGCCGCCGCTTTCCAGAGCACGAGGCAAGCGGTCGCGAGCGCGAGGATGCCGACGAAGCGACCCGGGCGGCTGCCTCGAAAGCAGAGCGCGACGCTGCCGAGTTTCGGCCCTTGTTCCGGCACCCGCAAGGTGTGATCGGGGCTCTTGCAGCTGCCCCCTGCGGCGTCGAGCACGCGGCCGTGCGCATCGAGCAGAGACACGTTTGCGGCGAGGGCGCGGGCTAGGCTTTCACTGAGCGCTCGGCGTTGCTCGGGGCTTGCCCAGCGCTCGGCGAAGCGCTCGCTCACGAAGTTTTCGGCTTGCTCGAACTCCAAAGCTTGCCCAGGTTCTGCGAAGCGGACCAGGTGCGTCACCAGCGCCACCGACAGGCCGGTCGCGCAGATCGTGAAAACCAGCCAAACGAAGAGCTGCCGCTGCAATCGCGGCGGTCGCCGATGCCAGCCGAAACCGTGGTGACCGTGTCGAAATCTCACGTTGGCTCCCGCGAGAACACGTAGCCCACGCCGCGCACGGTGCGGATTAGGCGTGGCGGTTCGTCGCCAAGCTTCTTTCGCAAATGGGAGACGTGAACGTCCACGGTGCGGTCGTTCACCACCACGTCCGAACGCCCCGCGAGCTCGAGCAGGGTGCTGCGCGGAACGACGCGCCCCGCGCGGCTCGAAAGCGCGACCAGGATGTCGAATTCGAGACCGGTGAGCAGGACGCTGCCGCCCTCGCGTTCCACCGTGCGAGCGTCGAGGTCGATCGACAGGCCCGACAGCTGGAGCTTGCGGCCGACGAGCTCTGCCTG
>JAEUAF010000189.1 GCA_019695485.1 Sorangium sp. | reverse complement strand
GCCCGCCCGCGCCTGTCCCACCGGACGCGCGCCCCCCGCTATTGCTGCCTGCGCTTGCACCGCCCGCGCTCGTGCCGCCCGCGCTCGAGCCAGCCTTGCCGCCTGCGTTCGAGCCAGCTTTGCCACCCGCGCTCGAGCCGCCCGCGTTCGCGCCCGCCGTCGGCGCTCCTCCGGCGTTGGTCATGCCCGAGCTGCCGCCTGCGGTTGCAACGCCGCCCGCAGCGCTTCCGGACGAGCCGCCTACGCCCGAACTCGCGCCGCCGCTGGCGGTGGTTCCACCGTTTGCCGCTCCGCCAGCGCCCGGCGCACCCGACGTCGCTCCTCCGCTGCCAGGGTTCGTCGAACTGCCGCCGGCACCCGGGGAGGTGTTACCGCCAGCCGCGCTGGTTGCGCCGCCGAACGGCAACGGTGGGCTGCTGTCCGTCCCCGAACAGGCCGTCGCGCAAGCACCAGCGAGCAGGGCACAGCCCGCGAGTAGTCGAGTCCGCATGATCGGCAGTCTAACATCGCCCTGCGTGAGCGAAAGCGGCTTCGCGACCAGCTCCGTCTAGCGGGCGGCTTCAGTACCCTGGGGCGCGAGCCTGCAGGCGCTAACGGTCGCTATTTTACGATCGTTGGGTTGTCGATCGTGAAGTCACATTGCGTGACGGGCGCGGCCCACTTGATGGAGTTGTACCAGAACTGGGGGACTTGAAACACCTTGTCCGCGGTCATCATGTAGCCGTGCGCGGCGTCGTAACAGGGGTCGTAGGTGTTGATGGCCTGTTGTTGGCCAGTGCCGAGCCATTGGCTCGTATAGGTCACCCACTCATCGGCGAAAGCGAAGACTTTGCCGCTGCCCATGGTCTTCGCCACGGCGATGTTCGTGGTGCCGCTCGAGGAGATTACTGTCGCGTCTCCCGCGTTGATTGAGCGCCCGTGAAATGCGCCGATTTGCGTGAGGTTCGCGGAGATTGGATGCCCGCTCGTGAAGGTCGTGATCGGAATGGAATTGCCCCAGCAGTAGCAGAGGTTGTTGGCGCAGGTGGTCAGGATGTCATCGCCATTGTAGGAGATGCCGGAGAAGGACAAGAGTCGATTGGTGCCTTCGATCTCACGCGGATCCCCGCCGTAGCCCATCAGCGAAATCACGCCGCCGCCAGCCTTGACCCAATCGGCGACAGCCTGCACCTCAGCGTCGCTGAAGCTCCAAAATGGCCCATATTCGCCGTCTTCGAGCGCCTGCAAAATGAGCACGTCGTAGTTCTTCAGGAACTCCGACGTGAGCTCGGTGTGCGTCGTGATGAGCTCGACGTTCGCGCTGCTCTTGCTGTTCAGCCAGCTCTGAAACGCATCGGTGTTGTCATTTCCGTTTCCATAGTGAGCGGGCCTGCCGAATGACGCGACGTTGATGCACGAACAGTGTCCCGAGCTATCGCAGCGCATCGGGCGACCGCCGTCCGGCGGCGGAGGCGGCGGATCAATCGTGAGCGTGTTGCCGCCATTGCCGATAGCGAGGCTAGCGCCGCCGCTACCGCTCGAACCGCCGCCGCGAACCGGTGTCGTCCCCGACGAGCCGGCGCTGCACGCCGACGCCAGGACAAGACTCCCGACTAGTCCGAGCAGCATCGCACTTAGGGGCGTGAGTAAGGCAAGTCTCATCACAATTGTTGAAGCAAAGCAGCGCCCTTCGCAGCGGTCAATGCGGCGAAGACCCCCGTCATGTTGGGACAGAACGCACACAACCGGCCGCGGAGGGAGGTTCGTAAATGTGGCTTCCGAACGCTTACTCCTTGCACTCCCCATTCAAACAAAAGGCTGTGCACCTGACGCCCAGTGCGCCGCAGTTCAGCGGATCCGTCTTCAGGTTGATCTCGCAGTTGTCGCCATCGTAGCCGTCCAAGCAAGCGATCTTTTGGCACTTGTACGGGGACTCACCCAGCAGGGCGTTGGGGTTAGCGACGCACTTGAACGTGGCGACTCCCTCGCCGATTGCGGCCTTGCATGCGGTGCAGGTGGGGTTGCCGCAGCCGTAGCCAGCGTGATCGTAAGGAGCACAGAAGTCCCCGCATTGCGTCGTATCCGCTGGGCATCGCTGCTGGTTGATGCTGGCGGTATCCACGACCAGCGAGCAGCCCACGCTCCCCATCCAGACGACCGCCAGGGCTTGGCTCAGTGCTCGGCGTCGCATCAGAACGCCCACCTCACTTGCACGAGGGCTCCCGTCGGCAGGCGATCGGCGCTGGTCGACTGAAAAATCGGGAGAACGCCTGCGAACGCCGCCGGGCCGCCGGCTTTGATAGTGCCACTCGGGGGGGCGAGCGTCGGGCGTGACCAATAGCTCAATACGGCGAGCGTCGCGCTGATCAGGCCGACCCCGCCGATCATGTCGCTCGTTCTAAGCTCCATGTCGATGGCGCGGCGCTCGCCGACGGGGCAGCCCGTACCGCAACTGGCGTGCGCGTGGTTGAGCGAACTCAGCGCCGACCCAAGTAGGATCCCCGCTGTGGCGAAGCTTCCGAGAGCGGCCCCGGCGAACCAATAGGTCGCCTCTGGGATTGGCCGCGTGGCGTGGCGCTCGGGCAATGCGGTGCCCGGGTTCGGTTTCGCCGCCCAGCAGGGTGACTCGAAACTGACACACAGCATGAAGAAGAGCCAAACACCGGCAGCTCGGGTCATGACGAATCCTCTCTCGCTACTGTTGCAGCTCGCCATGAAGTTCTCGTTGCCAGGCCTTCAGAACTGCAAATCCAGTCCAGAGTACGTCGACGGCACTCTTCATGATCACCGCTGGATCCTCGGGCTTCGCAGCATCCCCCGCTTTGGCTCTCCCGCAGATGAGGTCGCGCAGCGTCTGATTGACTTGGTCCGGATAGTTCCGTGGCAAAAGGCCGGAAGTCGCGAGGAGTCGTCGGGTCGAGTCGCTGCTGAACGCTTGTTGCCGCCCGAAGTAATCCGAGCCGTTCGGGACTCGGATGGCGGGCATCGAGCCTTTGGCCCGACTGAACGCGGTTTGGACGCTGCTCGAGGCCAGCATGCGCAGCAAATCTTCGGCCTCTACCGGATGTTCGGCTTGCACCGGGAGCGGGAACACGTCCGACGTGTAAACGAAGATCGGCGAGCTCGGCGCGCCGGGTTCGAAGAACTCGCGCTGTACCAACGGCTGCCAGTTCGGTTGGTAGAGGATCTCGCCTTCGGCCCAATCCCCGGCGATGGTGAAGTCTGCGTTGCAGGTGGCGACGGCTTCCAGCGCGGCCCCCCAGGCCGGCATTGTCTCACGTTTGGCGACGCTGACGATGTCGAAGCGATCCATCAGGGTCTGAGCGCAAATCAGCGCGGGTAGGATGGCACTCTCGTAGGAGTCTCGGTTCCAGTTCGCTTCGTGAAGGCCGGTCTGAGTGCCTCCAGGCTGAAACAGAGCGTTATACGTGTTTGCGCCAACGACCGCTGGCAAGATGCTTTCGAGCACCAGCTCGACAATCAACCAGTCCTCACTGACCCCCAACGCGAGGCGCTTCCGGTCACCAGCGGCACAATGGGCCGCGTCCTGCGGGGGGGGAGGCGGGTCGAGGGGATCCGGGCAGCCTATGCGGGCGAGCGGCTTGTCGCCCGCTTGGGGGCAGAGCTGGTCGATCGAAGGCGCGTCGGCCGCTTTCTTGGAAAACACAAGGTTTACGCGATGTACGTCGAGCGGCACGCCGAAGCGTTCGCCCGAAGTTTTGCCCAAGTGATCGCCGATGTCGCTCACGAGGTTCCCTTCCAGATGTTCCTCCTGAAACAGCCCTGCGACGTCCACGAGCTTCTTGCTCTCAATTCCGTCGTTCGTCTTCAAGCGCGCCCATCGCAACAGGTCTGCGCCCAGGTTCACCTCGAAGGTATCCGGCGCAGAGTTATTCATGAGCTCTTGAGCCACGTCGTAGCGAGTGGTCATGTTCGAGGCCCGCTCGTCCCGAAAGGTGGCGCCGGGATGACTTTGCTTGAATTGGTTCTGGATGCCTCTGAGCGCCGCCTCCTCCGACGCCGCTTGCCACCAGGTTCGCATCGTGAGCTCCACACTGCCCTGCGTGCAGCCCGCTAGCGCAAGGCCGAATGCTGGGAGCCAGCGAAGGTACGCGCGCGCAGCATCCTCGCGCAGCAGCGCCGCGGCCCGCTTTCGCCAACGCATCGTGATTCCGACTCTAACCTTTCTGACCCGCGGGGAGCTACTCATGATCGGTTTGCGCAAAGTTGGGAATGAACATGTAGAGTGGGCGAGACTTGAATTCAAAACTCGGGTAAAAGGGAAGCAGAAGAGGATTCCTGACTTTGGGCATGCTCGAGCCGTTCCGGGCGAGCGGCCCTATCTAGGCTGGTTGGGGCATGACTATTCCTGGTCGACGAGCGGGACACGTGGGAGGACGCGGTTACCTGCGTGTCCTGCTGCTGATCGCCTGCCTGTGGAGCAACCGCAGCTGGGCGCAGTCCCAGACTCCCGAGTTTACCCTGGCCTTCAGCGGGTCCCGACAGTGCGACGACCGCGCCGCGTTCGTCGGTGCGCTGCACGCGCGCGTGTCCGACTTGCGGGAAGCGCCGGACGCTGCCTGGCGCGTGGTGGTCGAGGTTTCCGGCGCGGGCCAACTCGCGCTCGGCAAAATCAAGATCCGCGGCCCAGCGATATCGCTCGAACGGCGTATTCCCGCCGCCCGCTGTGCTCAAGTGCTGGACTCGATGGCGCTGATCTTGGCGCTGGTGCTCGAGGAAAGGTCTGCCCCGCCCGACGAGAGCGCCGCTCAGTCCGCCGATCTCGGGCTTGGCGCGACTAGTGAGGCCGGTTTTCCCACGGAAGAACCCGTCGCCGCGGTCGACGCCCCCGCGCCGAAACAACCAGCCAAAAGCGCTGTCTCGAAGGTCGCGAGTCCTCGTGAGCGCCAGTATCGCGTGCTCGCACATGGCCCGCGCGACCGGAGTGGGCCCTCGTCGGTGCTGGTCCCCCGCATTGGCGTGACGAGCGGCGCTGAGACGCGAACGGCGGCGTCGCCCGTGCTGCTGGTTGGCGCGCACCTTGGTGTCGAGGCGTGGTTCAATCGTAGCAAGTGGTCGCCGACGCTGCGCCTGGAAGGAAGTTACGGTACCGGGCCGACCTCGAGCCAGCTGGGCGCCCCCTGGGACTTTCGTTTGAAACTGTTGCGTCTCTTGGCGTGCCCACTTCGTTACCGCGACGCTCAGTCGTTTCACTGGCGCGCCTGCGCCGTGGTCGAGGCAGGGGAGCTCGAAGCGTTGAGTGGTGCGCGACTCGAAGGCAAGTCGTCGCCGCGGATGGTGTGGGGAGGCGCGGGCGCGGCCCTCGCCATAGAGGTGCCCATTCTTCGCTCCTTTAGTCTGGACGTGAGCGGCAGCTCACTGGTGCTCTTCAAACGGGGTCGGTTCTTGGAAGTGAGTCGGCGCGCCGATGTGGTGAACGAGATGCCGCCCGTCAGCGTGGGTCTCACGCTCGGCACGGTGGTTTGGTTCGACTAGGCAGGTGTCCACTGAGTGATGTCCTGCGCCACCTCAATCGATCCCATGCCGCGGGCCATGGTCGAGCTGGGCCGCTCATACAGGCGCAGCCCTCACGCGGCCTTTCAGCGCCAAAATGCAGGCACGCGCCGCGATGGGGAGCCGTCGAGGGAGGCCTCGCGCTCTGGTAACTATGCGGACTGGCGTGCGATTCTGGGGGCGCCGTGCTACGGAAAAGTCGGCTCATGGCAAATGACGGCGACTCCCACGACTCCGCTCGGCCGGGGTCACGTGACGTCGCGCTCATTCACGGGGTCACGCCGGACGGCGACCTGAAGGTGATCCGTCAGCGCGCGGATCAGATCGAGGTCGGCGCGGTACGGCCGTTGCGCGAGGGCGTCCCGATCACGGGCGAGGTAGTGCGCCTCACTCCGCGCAAGGACTTCCCTTTGCTCTGTGACGTGACGACCGAGCTCGCCGCGCCCGCACCGAAACAGGATGTGGCGGAGTCCGCCGTGGTCGGCCACAAGGGCCCGGCACAGGTTGCGACCAATCGCTATCGAGAGAATTGGGACGCTATCTGGAGTCGTCCGACGCCCAAAGGTGAGGTCTTGAACTAAGCGCTGGGGTCTGGTGCCAGCGCGACCGCGAGACCAGCCTAAAGCGCTTCCAGCAGATCGCGCACCGCGCCGTGCGGGATCGCGTAGGTTGCATCGATGCCGTCGGCGCGCGCATAGAAGACCTTGCCGTCGTGGAAGGTGTCGGCCTTGCCGATGCGGAAGGACTTCCGGCCGCCGAGCCCCGCGCGAAGCTTCACGTTCACGCGCAAAATTGGGCTATCGAGCCCTTCCTCGGGGAGCTCCGCGCCGGTGTGAATGGCCGCCTCCGGTCGCAGATTCGAGATGGCCTCGAGCAGGCGCGGCAGCATCTCACCCGGCAACGCCGTGCCGCTCGTCGGTACCAGGTCGTTGCCTCGACGCACGAGGCCGAGGGTGCGGCCACGGCCTTCGATATCCAAGCGCTCGATGGCACTCGCCTCCGCCGAGAATGCGGCCCGCGTCAGCAACAAGGTGCAGAGCTTCTCGACGAAGGCTTTCTCGAGCACGAAGACACCGGCGGCGCCTTCGAGCGCAGCGTACGCGCCTCCGCGTGTCTCTGCGCCGATGAGCAGCGTCGCGGTGCTCGAACCGCCGTCGCGTGGGCTAAGCTTGAGGCTGGCGCGCGCGCGCGGCCGCGCGAGCCCGAAGCTACCGTCGTCGGCGTCGGCGACCCAGCGTTCGACTTTGAGCGTGCCGAGCGCCTGAATCAATTCGAGGCTGAGCGCGCCGTCGAGGTCTGCCTGCGGCTGCACGAACTCGAACGAGCTGCCGTTGCTGCGTCGCAAACGTTCGTGCTCCTTTCCCCAGCTGATTTCAAGCTCACTGAGCTCCGACGGCCCGAAATCGAAGAGCTTTGGGTTTCGTAGCAGCGTCGTATCGACCTCGAGAGCGCGCGCTGCGTCGCGGTCGAGCAGTAGCACGCGGCCGTCTTCTGCGCGCCGCACTGGTAAGCGCCCATCCGCGCCGGCTCGACCAATCTCGATCACCTCGTCGAAGCGCTCCGTGCCGGGGACAGTCGTCGAGCGCAAGCGGACACGCCCGCTTGGCAGCGTGAGCCCGAGCGCCGCCGCATCGCCGCTGGTCGAAGCTTCACCGCTCGCCCCGATCACGGCCTGGAGTCGACGATTGCCGATGTCGAGTTCCACATCCGAGAGCGCAGGCGACAACAGACGAAAGCCGCGCTCGGTGCGCATCAGTTCGAGCTTCTTACCGGCGCGTTCGATGAGCAGGCTCTCGGCTTCGTCCATGTGCAGACTGAAGAGCTGCAAATCGTCGAGGTTCTTGGCGGTGGTCGCGAACAAGTCGCGCAGGCCTCTGCCGACACAGGCGGCGCTCGCGTCGGGCCCGCGCGCGAGCACGCTGAGGCTCGGATCGTCAGGGCAACTCGCGCCCACGCGGATCTCGACGTCGGGCCCGCTCTTGAGTTTGAATCGAGCGCGCAGCACGTCACCGCCCGCGAGCAGCCGATTGGCGTCGGCTACGGGGAGGAAGTGCTCGGCCTTGAGGGCAGTGAGCTCGAAGCCCAGGCGTTCGATGGCGTCCCGGAAGACACGCTCCCCGCGCTCGTTCAACCAGGCCGGCCCTTTGCCGCGCCGCACCGCGACGTGAACGCCCTTGTCCTCGAAGTCGACCGCTACGAGTTCCGGCACCGCGAACGGCAAGAGCGTCCGTGAGCGCAGCGCGTCCGAGCTGATCAGCAGATCCTTCAGGGTGCTCGCTCGCACCAGGCCAATGCTCGCTGGGCGCAGGCCCGAGATGGCCTCGACGTAGCTCGTCCCACTCGGCGTCGCGGCGGGGTTGCCGATGCGCAAAGTGAGTGTCGAGCCGCCGAAATCGACGTTGATTTCCGCGCGCGGAGCGTCCAACCCAAAGGCCGTGCGGTCCACCTTGGCGGCGTCGAAGCGGCGCACGAAGCTCGCGATTTCGAGGGCTCTCAGCAGGGACTCCGCGGCTTCGGTGTCCGCGGCGCCGCCCACTGAAAGCGTATATTCTGCGCTCCCGGCGTCCAGCGCGTGACGCTCGAGCTTGAAGTCCTGGGAAGCGCTGCGGATCTGTACGAAGCGCAGTCGATCGCGGGCGAACTCGGCGCAGAGGTTGTTGGGGCGCGCTTCGCGCTGCTCGGTCGTGGGTCGTTCGCGCGTCACGAAGAGCGCCACACCGGAGCCGACTGCGACGGCCAACACCAGGCCGTTCACGACCAGACTACGCTCGAGCTTCATCGTCTCCCCGTCGAGAGTCCCCCGCGCGCCGCGAGCGCTTCTCGACCGAGCGGCGTCGATACATGACGACGATGCCGAGCAGCGCTGCCGAGCCCGGCATGTAGATCACGACGTAACGCATCACCTCGACGAGCGACTCTTCACTGAGCGCGAGGCCGACCTCGTGCGCCGGCTTCTCGGGCACGCTCACCAACGCGGGTCGCGCGGCGAGCCAAGCGATCGCGTTTTCCATCAGGATACGATCGCCGTACAGCCCGGAATCCCTGAAATTGCGATTGTGCGCGGGATTGGTGGCAGCGATCACGATGATGCGCGGGGCGTGTTGGCTCGCGGCGGGCTTTGCGAGTTCGCGCGCGGCGCCTAGCGTTTGCGCGCCGTGCGGGGTTTGAGCGAGCGCGTCGTCGAGGCGGCCGTCGAGCAGGGGGCGCACGTCGTCGATCACGATGGCCTCGCTGGTCGACGTCAACAGCGGCTGAGTGTCGTTACTAGTTAGTCGGAGTGCGCTGGCTTCGCTGACGAGCACGCGCAGTTCGACCTTGGCGCCGCCCTTCAACAAGCCTTCGGTCACGGCGTGGGGTTTGGGTGCGGCGAAGAACACCTCGCCGATGCCGCGCGGCAGGCGCTGAGCGCTGTCGGTCTCGAGCACCAGGTTGCGACCAAGCTCAACCCCGGCCAAGGCCGCGACCGGATCGAGCCCACTACTCTTGATGGCCCCAGATTCGGCGAGTAGGGGGCTCAGCAGCAAGAGCGCGCTCATGCCGCCCTTTACCGCCTCGGCCAGGTCCTGCGCGTCTTTCGCATCGAACGGTAGCCGCGGTCCGGCCACGACGAACAGCCGACAGTCCGCGAAAGGCGAGGCCTTGGCCGTGCCGGGCAGGTCGCGCTCCTCGGCTTCGAAATTATTTTTTTCGATGCGAGTCCTGAGTTCGGCGAGGCCCTCGGGACCGGCGTCGTTCAGGCTGAGCTCCTGGTGTCCGCGCGAGAAGCAGATCTTCGCCTTCTCACTGACTTGGACGTTGGCGATGCCCTCGGTCAGCGCGCGCTCGAGTCGCGGCCGCACGCTGCCGGAGTCCGAGTCGAAGCCCAACATGTCGTCGGGCGTGATGAACCAGTGCCGGTCACCGTGGGCGACGATGATACTGGCGTCGGCGATCACGTGACCGTCTTCCGCCTTGCCAGTGAGGATGTCGTATTTGTGCTGAATGGCCAGGAATTCAGCGGGATTTTGCTGCGGGTCGAGGAACTTGGTGACGACGAGCCGGCTCTCGGCGCTGTAGCCGAGCAACAGCTCGCGCGCCGAGCTCTGCAGCGGATCCCCGCGACTCAAGAGCACGACCACCTCGACCGGCTCTTTGAGGGCGCGGAGCGTCTCGCGCGTCGCATCGGACAGGGTGAACAGGCGGTCGCTCGTTACGTCCCAGCGCCGATAGAAGCGCGCCGCGAGTAGGTTGGCGTTCACGGCAACGATCGCTGCGGCCAACACCCCCACTGCTGAAAAGACTTTCAGCGTGCGCAGCGCGCCGCGACCCGTTTGCGCGCGGATCAACCCCACCTCCAGGAATCGACCACGCGCGCGCTGAGAAACAGACAGAGCCCGACGCTCGAGGCGTCGAACACGACGCGCCTGAGATCGATGATGCCTCGCGAGAAGTCTTC
>JAEUAF010000147.1 GCA_019695485.1 Sorangium sp. | reverse complement strand
CGATGCGACGGAGCGAGCACCAACAGCGTCACGGACGTCCCGAGCAGCACCCCGCCCGCAATGAAAGCGATCGTGGCGCGTGTCCCCGCGGCGCGCGTTCTCTCGTGCCGCGCGCTGCCGGCGTGCTGCTGGCCGCTTGGATCGGCGTATTGCCGACTTCCGCGGGTGCGCAAAGCAACGCTAGCCAGAAGGCCGCCGCCGAGTCCCTATTTCAGGCCGGTGTGCAGCTCATGGCGAGCGATAAGCCGGCCGAAGCCTGCGCCAAGTTCGAGGGCAGCCAGCAATTGGATCCTGCGCTCGGGACCATGCTGAGGCTCGCCGATTGCTACGAGGTCGTCGGTCGCACGGCGAGCGCGTGGGCGATGTTCGAAGAAGCGCGTTCGGCCGCCGCCGCGCAAGGTCGCGGCGAGCGCGAGAGCATCGCGGTGGAGCGCTCCCACAATTTGGAGCAGCGTCTCTCGAAGCTGGAGCTCAAGCTCGATGCTTCGTTGCCGGACCTCGTGGTCAGGATCAACGGCGTCGCGATCCCACGCGCCTCGTGGGATGCAGCCTTGCCCGTCGATCCTGGCGATGAAAAGATCGAAGTGTCCGCGAGTGGATATCGCGCCTTTGCAACCAGCGTGAGCGTGGGGCAGGGGCCGATCACGCTCACTGTGAACATTCCGAAGCTCGCACCGCTGCCGCCAGTCGCGACGGCAGCGGTGGAACACGACGCCGTTCCGCCGAGCCCGCCAGTCACGCCGCGCGTGGAGCCGTCGAACGGAGGGCTGCACACGCTCGGCTTAGTGACGGGCGCCGTGGGGCTGGCAGGCCTCGGCGTGGGAAGCTTCTTCGGAGTGCAGGCCTACCAGAAGAACCAAGACTCGCTGAAGGACTGCAGGAAGGGCGACACCAGCGCATGCACCGAAGCCGGGGCGGCATTGCGCAGCGATGCGCGCGCCGCGGGGACACGCGCCACGATCGCGTTCATCGCGGGCGGAGTGCTGCTCGGGACGTCTGTCACGCTGTTGGTGCTCGCCCCATCGCATCGTGAGGAGTCGAGCGCGGAGCGCGTCCGAGTCCGAAAGATCGCGGTAAATTCTGGCCTTCTGGCCGTAGAGGGAGAGTTCTGATGCGCCCCATCGCGCGCGCCTATCGGTTGGTCTTGCTGGTCGCGAGCGGAGCCGCTACCTGTAACCAGCTGCTTTCGATTGACGAGGCTCACGTCGATCCGACATTGAACATGGCGGGCGCGAGCGCGGGCGGCACGTCTTCCACGGCCTCCGGCGGTGCGCTCGGTTCCGGTGGCATTTCGCGCGCCCAGGGCGGCGCCGCACACGGTGGAGACGGCGCCAGTGCTGGCCGCGTCGAGGCCAGCGCGGGCCAAGGTGGCGTCGATTCTGGTAAAGCCGGGCAAGCAAGCGTCGGCGGTGCGGCCGAGGCTGGCAGCGGCGGAGCCAGCGCAGGCGCGGGCGGCGTGGCGCAAGTCTCGCTCTGCCCGGAGTATTGCTCGACCATCACCCAGTACTGCACGGGCGATGTGCTCCAGTACAAGGACATGGAGCAGTGCCTCAAGATTTGCACGATGCTGCCTCCGGGCGAGCTCGGGCTGCCCGATGCCGATACCGTTTCGTGTCGCCTGAAGTACGCCGGCAAGGCGCGCTACGCTGGCGGCACCGAACTTGCGGCGTATTGCCGGCAAGCAGGTCCAGGCGGAGACGGTCGTTGTGGCGGTAATTGTGAAGGTTTCTGCGACATTGCCGGTGAGACGTGCACGTCCGAGACCACCGCGCCCTACTACTATGCGAGCCGCGCGGCATGCCTCTCCACCTGCGGGGGGCTACCGGATCTCGACTTTACCTATGGCAATCGCGATGCCGTTGACGGAAATAGTGTCGAGTGCCGTCTGTTCCACGTCATGTCCGCGGCCATGGCCGATCCGGAAGAGCACTGCGCGCACGCGCTCGGCATTACGCTCTGCGAAGCGCCCGCTCCTTAGCGGCATGCGAGCCCAGTCGAGCGTGAATTCCTGCACGCCGCGTGCGCGCTAAGTAACAGCTCACCTCGCGCGCACGCCACTTCGCCGCGGCACGTTCGGAGCGACGAGCTCGTGGCCCCAGCGTTCTACGGCCCGCGCCACTTCTCCGAAGGCTCTGCCCTTGCTCGTTAGCTCATAGCTGACGCGCACCGGTGGACCCGGCAACACGGAGCGCTGCAATAGGCCGCGCGCCTCCAGGTCTTTCAGACGTCCCGACAGCACCTTGTCGCCGAGCCCCGCTGCGCTCTCGGCGATTTCCCCGAAGCGACGCGGCCCTTCTTGCAGCAAGGAGAGAATCAGTGCCGTCCACGGCCGCCCCAACACCTCGAGGGCCAGCCGAAACGCCTCGCACTGACAGTCGACGCTCTGCTTGGCCGGTCCCTTCGACATACCCTTGAGTGTAGCTACTCACTTTCCAAAGGGAAGTAACTTGACAGTAGAAACCCGGGTCCAATGCTAACCTGCATGAGCTTGGCGGAATCGGTCACGGTTCGCACGGAACCAAAGGTGATTGCTCGGGTTTCTGGGATTGAGCGGCGCATCGCAAGTGTGCAAGCGACGCCTCCCGCGGCGCGCGGCTTCGCCGGAGCGGGCCACGAAGTGGTCGAGGTGTTGAGGCCGGACGCGCTCGCACACAGCGACCCGTTCGTGCTCTTGATGGACGATCGGCTCGATTTCGAAGACGGCCGCAGCATTGGTGGCGAGCACCCGCACGCCGGGCTCGAGACGGTCACGCTGCTGCTCGAAGGCTCGCTGCGCGATCGCGACGAAGGCACGCTGAACGAGGGTGACGCCGTTTGGATGACCGCGGGCCGCGGCATCATTCACAACGAACATGTCGAGGCCGCAGGTAGAGCGCGCATCCTCCAGCTCTGGATCGGCCTACCGAAGGCCTTGCGTGAGGTGGCGCCTTCCTTCGAACGGATCCCGCTCGCCTCCCTACCGGTCCGGCGCGAGCCGGGTGTCGAGGCGCGTCTCTATAGCGGGGAGAGCGGCGCGCTGCGCTCGACGACTCGCAATCTCGTCAACGTCACCTTGCTCGATGTGCGCCTCGAGGCGGGAGCCGAATTCGAGCAAGCTCTGCCTGCGCGTTATAACGGCTTCGTTTACGTGGTGGGCGGTGCAATGCGCGCGGGTGCAGACGGCGTCAGCCTGAAAGAGGGCCAAGTGGGCTGGCTCGATAGGGTGGACGTCGACGCCCCGAGCGTTGCGAGCTTCGTCGCCGAACGTGGCGGAGCGCGCTTCGTGCTCTACGCCGGAGAACCCCACGCGGAGGAGCTCCTGCAACATGGTCCGTTCGTCGCCGGTTCCGAGCAGGAGTTCGTGCGCTTCTTTCAGCAATATCGCGCGGGGCGCTTCGAACGCCTGAGCACGCTCTCACCGGCGGCGCGCACTTCTGCCGATAACCAGCAAACCCGAGGATAAGTCAGATGGCACTCGCACTCGCAAATTTGCTAATCCATAACGACGCGGTTCCCTCCGAGGCGCGCAAAGCGCTGCGCGCCGCCACGTTGGGCCCCGCGGAGAGCCGGCGCGCCCAGCTCGAATCGGCTGCGCGGGTCCTGTATCTCGAGGCCGGGCTCAACTGCCGCGAAGCGCGCGAAATCGTGGGCCTCGAATACGCTGACTGCGCGAGCTAGTCCTAAGTCCAGGGCAGCGCGCTCAGCTTAGCGCGTTCGGAAGAACAATGGAGTGCCGAGGGGCGGGCCTGCGTCCGTCGTATAGGTCTCCTCGAGCCAGGCGATCCCGAACAGTAGACCCAACGAAAACTGAGGCGCGCGCGCGAACGGCGCGTCCATGCCGCTGGTGAGCTCGAGCGTGACGGCCGTCCGTTCGCGAATGACCTGCACGAAGCTCGGCGGGGCGACGTGAACTTCAGGTATCGAATACTCGCGGATGGTGTGGCTGGTCTGCCGGAACGCGAAGCCGCCGCCCACGCTGGCGCGCAATGTTCCGAGCGCGAGCGCCCGCTCGTCGCGCCAAGAGCTCGGCACCCGGCGCGCGCTCGGCGTTCCGAACGTAGCCGAGTGCGGGTCCGGCGGCGAGACGCGCTGCGTGCGAACAAGCGCTGCTAGTAAGAGATGCAGCAAGCAGCGCGACCC
>JAEUAF010000112.1 GCA_019695485.1 Sorangium sp. | reverse complement strand
GATCATGAGACACGTGCCGCCGATGACCACTGTGTCCCCAGCTTCCAACGCGACAGGAGTCCGCGGCACGATTGCCGCACCGCGCACGCGTGCGTATTCCGGACGGACTTGGGCGCGCGTTCCGGCGGCACCTGGGCACGGATTCCGGGCGCACTTGGGCAGCCATTCCGGAACACTTGGGCACGGATTCCGGGGCACTTGGGCAGCCGTTCCGAAGCACCTGGGCACGGGCGCGTAACAAGCGCACGCCGCGCCTGGCGCTCCTGGACCGGCCGGCACGGCCCCTGGACTCGGCGACGACCGTGGTGGTCACCAGCCGGCTCCCTGCACCCCCTCGGGGGCGCACGAGCCGATGTCGACGCGACACACCATGCGAAAGATTCGAGAAGTTCTTAGACTGCACTACGAGCTCGGGTGCACGCACCGCGAGATCCACGCTGCGTATTCCGACGTGATCTGATCGGCGTTCCGAAGGCATTCGATCGCGGTTCCGATGGCATCCGATCAGGGTTCCGGAGCATCCGATCGGCCATTCCGCTCATTCGATCAGTGATTCCGCTCATTCGATCAGGGCTGGCCGACGGGCTGAGGCGAGGTGCGGGGATGGTCGCGACCCATGAGGCGACTGTCCATGCGCAAGATTCGAGAAGTTCTCCGTCTTCACTTCGAATGCGGCTGCAAACACCGCCAGATCGCTGCGGCGTGCAGCGTCTCGCCGGCGACGGTATGCGACTACCTCAACCGGGCGGCGCGCGCAGCGGTGACGTGGGAGCGCGCCAAAGCGCTCAGCGACGCCGAGGTGGAAGCGCAGCTGTTCAAGCACATCGGCCGCAGCGAGCCGACAGCGCGAGCGGCGATTGACTACAAGTGGGTTCACGCCGAGCTCGGTCGGGTCGGCGTCACGTTGCAACTGCTATGGGGCGACTATCAGCTCGCGGCGCAAAACGCCGACGTGCGCGCCTATCAGTACAGCCAATTCTGTGAGCTGTACGCCGCGTGGCGAGATCAGCGCCGGCTCAGCATGCGTCAAGTGCATCGGCCCGGCGAGAAGATGTTCATCGACTACTCGGGCAAGAGGCCACGCATTTGTAACGCCGAAACGGGCGAGGTGATCGACGTCGAGCTGTTCGTCGCCGTGCTCGGAGCGAGCAACTACAGCTTCGCCGAGGCGACGCTCACGCAAAGCATCCCGGACTTCGTTGCGAGCACGGTTCGCGCTCTCGAATATTTCGGAGCCGCTCCCAACATCACCGTGCCCGACCAGCTCCGAAGCGCGGTGAAGATTCCCGATCGGTACGATCCTGACATCAACGACGCCTTCAACGAGTTGGCACAGCACTACGGCATGGCGGTGATTCCAGCGCCGCCCGCAACACCCAAGGCAAAAGCGAAGGTCGAGGCGGGCGTTCTCATCGCGCAGCGCTGGATCTTGGCGCGGCTCCGGAATCGGACGTTCTTCAGCCTCGCCGAGCTCAACAACGCGATTGCCGCGCTTGTCGAGGAGCTCAATACGCGCCGCTTCCAGAAGCTTCCAGGCACGCGCCGCGAGGCTTTCGAGACGCTGGACCGGCCGTGCATGAAAGCGCTTCCAGCGGTTCGCTTCGAGCTGCCGGAGCGCAAGCGGGCGCGCGTCAACATCGACTATCACGTCGAGTTCGACGGCCGCCACTACAGCGTCCCGTTCGCATTGCGGCAGAAGTCTCTCGAGCTGCGCGCCACTCGAAGCGTTGTGGAGTGCTTTCATGACGGAGTTCGTGTCGCGTCGCATCGGCGCAGCTACGCGCGCAAAGGCACGGCCATAACCAACCCCGAGCATCGCCCGCAGTCGCATGAAGACTATGGCAACTGGCCGCCAGAGCGCATGCTCTCGTGGGCAAAACAGTTCGGTCCCCACGTCGAGGAAGTCGTGCAGCGGACGTTGGGCAAGTACCCGCAACCCGAGATGGGCTACCGCCCCGTGCTTGGGATTCTACGCTGCGCGCAGAAGCACGGTGCGACGCGCATGGACGCCGCCTGCCAACGCGCTCTCTCGGTGGCGGGCAAGAGCGCCCCTCACCGCCGCTACATCGAAGGCATTCTGAAGCGTGGCCTGGAACGCGCTCAGCCGCTCGCGCAACCGACAATCCCACCCGCAGCCGCAAACGAGTTCGTGCGCGGCGGCGCCTACTTCGACAAGGACAAGGAGGAAGAATAATGACGCTCGATGAAACCGTTCAAAAACTGCTCGATCTGAAACTGCACACCTTCGCGAAGCACCTGCGCGAAATGCTCGAGATGCCGCCTGACCTGCAGCTCTCATTCGAAGACCGGATCGGCCTTCTCGTCGACCACGAGTGGACTGACCGAGAAAATCGCAGAGTCGCCCGACGCATTCACGAAGCGCGCCTCAGCGTTCGCGCTGCGCCCGAGGAAATCCTCTGCGACGCGACCAGAGGTCTCGAGCGATCCACCCTGCGCGACCTGACAACATGCCAGTGGGTCCGCGCGCATCACAATCTCGTGATCCTAGGCGCGACCGGCGTCGGCAAAAGCTTCGTCGCGAACGCCCTCGCGCAAGCTGCCATCCGTCAGGGATTCCGGGCGCTATTCGTGCGCGTCCCGCGCCTGCTTGAGCAGCTCGCCATCGCTCGCGCTTCCGCGGAGTACTCCTTGACTCTGGCTCGCATCGCCAAGGTCGACGTGCTCATCCTCGACGACTTCCTCCTAGCGCCGATGACGGACGTCGAACGGCGTGACTTGCTGGAGGTGCTCGAAGACCGATACGGCAAGCACTCCACCGTCCTCACCTCACAACTACCGACGAAAAGTTGGCACGCCTCGCTCGGTGATCCCACTATCGCCGACGCGATCTGCGATCGCTTGGTGCACAACGCTCACGTGCTCACGCTGCGCGGCTCTTCAATGCGCCGCCAGAAAGGCCTGAAACCCCAACCCGACCCCCAAC
>JAEUAF010000056.1 GCA_019695485.1 Sorangium sp. | reverse complement strand
GCGCCAGCAACGGTGCTCGCGGCGGCACTGCGGGAGCCGAATCGGCGATGAGCGGCGGCCGCGCCCAAGGCGGCGCGCTTTCCAGCCGCGGCGGCGTGTCGAGCGGACAAGGCGGGCTCGGCGCCGGCGGACTTGGCCCCGGCGGAGCGCCGGACAGCGCTGGAATGGGCGGCGAGGCGGGTTCCCCAACTGGGCTAGGCGGCGCGACGGGCTCCGGCGGAAGCCCCGCTCGCGGTGGAACGGCCGGAGCTTCGGCAGGCGGCTCCGCGCACGCAGGAGCGGCCGGCGCGACCAACGGCGGGGCGGAGACAGGCGGCGCCAACAGCAGCGGTGGAGCGCCAAGCGGCGGAGCGCCAAGCGGCGGAGCCCCGAGCGGTGGCAGCGCCGGAACGACCTCTTCCACATTGCTCGATCAATGCGTGCTGCTCATGCATTTCGAGGAGTCGGGTTGGTCTGGAACGACCGCTGAGGTTCAGGACAGTTCTGGACTTGGCAATCACGGCACCGCTAGCAACACGGCTACGACCACCTCCGCGAACGGCAAATTCGGGCGCGCCGCCTCATTCGACGGCACGGGTTGGGTCATTGTTCCTGATTCGCCGTCGCTGCGTGCCACCACCGCGCTGACCTACTCAGCTTGGATCTACCCGACCGGCCTCGATGGTTCGCGAAGCCCAGGCATCATCACTAAGCGCCGCGGCTTCGGCGACAGCTCCGCGTACACCATGTTTCTCTGGTCGAACGACAACCTTTACGTGGATCTCGACGGGGAGGACAACCGCTTCGCGTCGAATACCGTCTTCCAAAGCGCCAATTGGTACCACGTCGCGGTCGTGTACGATGCGACGCTGCAGAGCGGCATGCGCGCGCAAATTTACGTAAACGGCGTGCTCGACATCGCGAGCGAAGAAACCTCCACCAGCATTTCGCCCTACGATTCTGACCTCCTGATCGGGGACTTGCCTGGCGGCGGAGACACCTTCATGGGTCGCATCGACGAAGTGGCGATTTGGACGCGCGCGCTCAGCGCGACGGAGATCGCACAGGTTTACGCCAGAACCGCGCCGCTCTAGCTCTAAGTCATGCGGCTCCGCGAGGCCGGCCGCGCTGCCTTTGCCGGCGTGCGCCGCTGCTAGAACTGAAAGTAGATGAATGGCTGGAGCTCGCTGCTGCGAAGCTCGAGCGTGGTTTGAACCACGACGACGAGCGCCGCCGCGCGCGCCCAAAGCGGAGCCCGCGAGAAGACGCGCGCCCAGCGCTCGCTGAGTCCCGGCGGAACGAGCGATAGCGCCGCGCCGAAGCCGAGCATGGCTAGAAACCCCGAACGCGCACCGAGCACGGCGCCCGCGCTCGAAAGCCCGAATTCCCGCCAGATCCGTGACAATAGCAGCACGCTTTGGCCGAGGTCCCCCGAGCGAAACGGAATCCACAACAACACCACGAGCTGGAACGTGGTGATGGTGCCGAGCAGGCGACCGAGCTTGCTCGCGCGGAGCGCGGGCCAGCGCTCCCCGACGAGCTTCTCGCCGCACAGCAGCAAGCCATGCAGAACGCCCCAGAGCACGAAGCTTGCGCGCGCGCCGTGCCAGAGTCCGCCCAGCGTCATGGTCGCCATGAGATTGACCAGCGTCCGCGTGCGCCCCCTGCGGTTGCCCCCCAGCGGGACATAGATGTAGTCGCGCAACCACGCCGAGAGCGTCACGTGCCAACGCCTCCAAAACTCGGTGATCGACGCCGCGGCATACGGCGCTCGAAAGTTCTCCGGCAGCTCGACACCGGTGAGGCGCCCGAGGCCCACGGCCATGTCGGAGTACCCGGAGAAGTCGCAGTAGATCTGAAACGCATAGCCGTACACGCCCAACAACAGCTCGAAGCCCGACAGCCCCACGCCGCCCGCGAACACCGGGTCCGATAAGCGCGCCAGGTAGTCCGCGATGACGGCCTTCTTCACCAGCCCGAGCAGCACCAGGTAAAGGCCCGAGCCCACGCGTTCGGCGTCGAGGCGCGGCGGGTGGCGGAGCTCGAGCAGCAGCTCTTCTGCGCGCACGATAGGGCCGGCGACAATCTGCGGGAAATAGGCGAGATAGCAGGCGTATTCGAGGGGATCGCGGGTCGGCTCGAGGCGCCGTCGATAGACGTCGATCACATAGCTCAATGACTGAAACGTGTAGAACGAGATGCCAGCTGGCAACGCAATGTCGAACGGCTCGAACTTCGCTCCGATCAGCTGCGCGATGCTGCTCACGAAGAAGTTCGTGTACTTGAAGTAGAGCAGTAGCCCCAGGCTCGACGAAAGCGCCAACGCGAGCCATCCCCTCCGCGCTCGCTCGCGTTGGGTGCTGGCGATTCTGAGTGCAATCAGGAAGTCGGCGAGCGTGGTCGCGAGCAGCGCGAGCACGAACACACCTCCACATTTGTAATAGAAGAACCACGAAAACAGAACGAGGTACGCGAGGCGAGCGCGAGCGTGGTCTCTCAGCCAGAGGAACCCGACATAGAACAGACTGAACCAGCACAGGAACTGGCCCCCAGTGAACAGCAGCGGCGAGGCCGGGTCGTAACAAAACAGGGCGTGGAACATGGCGTCTCGTATCAGCTGGGAGGCGAGAAAACGCGCACTCGCGGGCGCGGGGTGCCTGTCTTTTTCGGCGTCGCGAGCCGAATTGGCACGGCGCTCTCTTCGACGACATAGCGCACCACGGCGTCCAGCCAACGCTCGCTGGAACCGAGCGTGGGGTGAATGCCGTCGCGCTTGCGCTCGAAGTGAAGCTCGGCCGAGCGAAAGAAGCGCCCGCTCCCGAGCGTGCGCTCGAGCAGCGCGTTGATGCCGGTATCCGTGGTCCAATTGGGCGGACCTATCCACAGCACCTTGCTCGAGCCAATGCGGTGCAACATGCGCTCGACCGCGACCGCGCGCTTCTCGACGTCGCGCACTTTGAGCTCGCTCGAACCGAGCGCGATGATCACGAAGGTGGGGCGTGCCGCGGCCAACACTTCCGTCAAGCGACTGCTGTTCGCCCAATCAATGGTGCGCGACCCGTACCAGATCACGGCGTTGAGGCTGTGTCCGTTCTCCGCAGCGTAGTCGGCGAGCCGTGGCAGCAGGCCCTCGATCATCGAATCACCGAGAATGAGAATGCGCTGAGGTGCTTCATCGAGCACCGCTTTGCCGCTCACGCTCGCCGCTTCGGGACTCGCCGAGGCGCCCACTCGGAAAGGTGCCGTCGCGCTCACGCGCGCAACCTGCGACGGTCGCGGCCCGGGTCGGAAGAACTCGGCGATTTCGGCTTTTTGGAGCTCTCGACCGAACAACGACAGCGGACGCGCCACGCTCGCATAGAGCCCCAACAACGACCAAAGCGCGCCGAGCATGGCGAGCAGCTCGATGCCGGCTCGCTCGGTCGTCAGCTTGACGCGCAACCGCGAGAAGAACGCGACCCTCTCGCGGTCGGCGCACCACGCGGACACCGCGACGCCGCGCGCAAACCCGAACTCGTCACTGCGTTTTGGAGAGGCGTGAATCACACACGAACTACGCCGAAGCGTAACGGCGCGACGAGCGTCACTCGCCCGGCGTCGACGATTCCGACGCACGGCCGAGGACTCGACCCGGCTCGACGAAGCCCTCGCCCACGCTCACGCGTGCGGCGCTGCCCGCTTTCAGCAGGCGCCAACGCAATTGCTGTGACTCGCTGAACGAGAGCGGACCCACCGCCAACGTAAAGCGCTCGACGTCGGAGCGCGTCGTCTCGAACAAGGTCAACGCGGCGCCGTCGATGCGAAGATTCTTGGCCGCGCGCTCGGCTGGGTCGACGCTCGAGAAGCCGGCAATCTCCACGAATTGTGCGTCATCGAGGAAGAACGACGCAGCGCCGAGCAACAGCCCATCCTTGGCGCTCGGTTTGGCCAACACGCCGCCACACAGCACCGCCGGAGTCACCTGAACCGGCGTCGACCACGAACCGAGCAGTGCGCCATCGGCATTCGCAACCACGTCGACGCTGAAACCAGACAGTAGCTCCGAACTCGAGACCAAAAACGCGCCCGCGGCGTCACCCCGACTCGCGCTCCCAGCGTCAGACGCAGCGCCGGACTTCGCGGCCGCAGCAGCATTGACGGCGCCGCTCGTCGTCCCACTTCCGCTCGCCGGGCGACACGCACGCCGACCCGCGCGTCCGACGCTCAAACACAGCGAGAGTGCGCCTTGTTCGGCCTGCGTTTGCCGAGGGTGATGGCTCGCCAGGAGCTCCTGCCCGTGCGGCGTGAGCCACAAATCGTTGAAGCGGACGCGCCAGCGCTCGAGGCCCGCGTCGCCAAGTTCACAGCGCACACAGCTCCGACCGGAAGGGCAGGCTTTGCCGGCGGAGAGCGGGCAGCTTGCTCCAGAGCAACAACGGCTCGCCCCATCCGCGTCGCAGCTCGCGTCGAGCAGAACGGCAATCGGCGCGCCGGAAAGCGGGGAGGTCGCGCTCGGCGCGAGCGCGACTGACGACGGTGTTGCAGCACCGGGCTGACCATCGAGGTGACGCGAAAGCGCCGCGTCGGCCTGGCGACGCGCGCCGATCCAAAAGCTGACTCCCGCCGTCAGGGCGACCACGGCAGCGAACGCCGCCGCGCGACCAAAGCGCCCGCCAATTCGCCGGGCGTCGCGCAACATCGCGGGTTCGTGCGGCAGCGCGCGCGCGGCCGCCACGCGTGTCGGCTCGAGCTCCGGCGGCGACCCCAGCGACGCCGGCAGCGGCTGCGAGAGTTCTCGGGCGAGCTCGGCCTCGAACGCGCGCACCTCGCCTTCGGTCTCCGGAATTCCGAGCCCACTAGCGCGCAGCGCCGGTGCCAGCAGCGGCTCGATCTCCGCGAAGGAGGGCCCGTCGCGCTCTTCGTCGGGCTTCTCGCGCTCGGTCATGAGCTGGCCTCCGCGAGCGCATCGCGACGGCCTTGCACGTGAGCGCGCACCTTCGTAAGTGCACGGCTGCGAATCACGCGAATGTGGTCGGGCGTGGTGTTCCAACGCGCGGCAAGTTCGGCCGAAACCGCGTTCGGCAACCGCTGATTCACTTCGCCTGCGCGGTAGTAGAGGCCAAAAACGCGCAGCACGTCTTGCTCACGTTCGGGCAAGGCTTGGATCGCCTCCTCGACGAGTCGCAGCAGCGGCGAAGGTTGAGCGGCCTCTGGACTCTCCGCAACCGCCTCGACCCACTCCGCCAGCGTCGAGAGTTCGCGCTGGCGGCTCAGGGCGTCGGAGAGCAGGTGCTTCGCGATGCGCCCAAGCCAAGCACGGCTGCGCTGGCGCTCGTGCTCCGCCCCGGTGACCCCGTCCGAATGAAACGTCTCAGCCCGCTCGAAGGCGCGCCGAAAGGTATCTTGCACGAGATCTTCGACCTCTTGCTGGGAGCGCGCGAGCGCCCCCGCACATTGACGCTTGAGCACCGCGTACAGATAGCCCACATGCCGCCGATAGAATTCGGTCTGCTCGGCGCGAGCCGAAGCGCCGCGCGCGGCGATCTGACCCACCAGCCGCGCATCGGTCCAAGCCGACAGCTCTGACTGAGGGGCAACGCCGATCTTCATGGGCCTATTCGAGTGATACGTCGATCCGAAACCAAGCCGCTGTTCGAAAGCACTCGCAGCCGAGCCGGAAGCCGCATTTCCACAATAATATCCTGCAATTACGAACCACGTCAGCTCTGCTCGTCAAGGATGCCATGCTCGTAGAAGTGTCGCAGCACGGGCAGCAGGTTATCGGCGTCGAGCGCCCCGCCGCGCGCCACGATTCGTCGCAGTGCCGCTTCGGCAGTCGTCGGCCGTTCGAACTCGGCAAGCACCCAATCGACGAGCAACGCGGGCACAGACACGGCCCCGAACTCCTTTTGCCACACGTGGCCGATGATGACTCGCGCCATCTCGATGTCGAGCTCGGCGTCCGGAATGGGCGGGCGTTCGAACTCGAGCCACCACTCGCGCGGACGATAGCGGTTCAGTACGCGACTGCGCGTGGCTCGCACGAAGGAGCGCCCGGAGAGATCGGCGAGCGTGGAGAGGCGTGCCGGGTCTCTCGCGCGCGCCGCCAGCGCCACGTCGATCTGGGCTCGCGTTTCCCGATGGTGCTCAGTCAGGGCTATCTCGCGCTCGAACACGGCGTTCGGCAGAGCGCCGGGATCCGAAACGTGCGCAAGCACCGGCGGCCGATACTCGCCATTGGGAGCGTGTTCGCGCGACCAGCCCAGGAAATCGCGAAAGTCCCGCACCGGCGAACGCATGCCGTAAGCCTCGAGCTCGGCCAACATTGGCGCGCCGGGCTGCGCATGCACGCGGTCGAAGAGAATGTCCTCGACCTGCGGATAGGCGGCCAGCGTGCTGATCAACGCCCGCTCGCGATCCAGATCTTCCGCCTCGAGAAAGGGCAGACCCGACACCCCAGACACCCGCACCCGCACGTTCGGATACTGCGCCGCATGTTCGATGACGTCCAGGAACGCGCGATCTTCGGGGAGCGGCTTCAAGAGGTGTGCGCCGATCAATGCGCTGCGCTGGCGCTCCGAGAAGCAACCGAAGTCGAGGCCCAAGGTCACGGACTCGTGCGTCGCCGAAAGCAGCGCCACGAACTCAGGCGGCGGTACGCGCCAGGCGTAGTACAGGATCCCAGATTTCGAGAGGTCGAGCCCTTCCCAAAGGGCAGCGAGTCCCGTAACCGGATCGTGGAGCGGATGATCGCTGAAATCGTAGACCAGCGTGTATGCGCGCGGCAGCAGCGCCTGGATGTCGCGGCGCACCGCGTCCACCGGACGCATGAACGATTTCCTGCGCCCGAAATTGGTGGCTTGCGCCGTGCGCGCACCGCCGCAATAGAGGCAGCCTTGGCTACAGCCTTTGCCACCCACCACGAACGGCGGCACGAAGTAGCGGTCGGCCTCGCAAAGAAAGATTGAATCGAGCTCGGAGAGCGAGCTGTCGTCGTCGTCTCGAGTCTGCGTGTAGAGCCCCTGAAGGCCGACCAGTGACGTCGCCGCTCGCGCCCTTGTCCAAGCGTTCGGATGGGGATGTCCCTGCACGATGGCCAAGAGCGGAGCCTCACCGTCACCGCGCACGACGTGGTCCACGCAATCGAACTCGAGCAACTCTCGGTAGTAGTGCGACGCCGTATCCCCGCCGAGCACGACCCGGATCGAAGGATCGTGTTCCTTGATCACTTTGGCGATGAAGAGACCGCGGTGGAGGTGCAAGAACCACTTCAGACTGATCCCGACCAGCGATGGGCGCGTCAGCTCCAAGAGCGCGTGCGTGCGCCGCTCGAGCTCGCTCAAGCTCGGGGCCGAGTCGAAAGGTCGCGCGTAGGCCTCCACGCCGTGCCGGCGCAGATAACTCGCGAGGTAGAGCAATCCCGACGTCGCGAGGCCCGAGCCGGCACCCATCAGCAGCACCGGGCCGCTCATGCGCGCCGCTTTCCACCGAGGACCCGAAGAGACACGACGTCAGTATAGCCCGGGTCGGGCCGTCTCAGGCGGCGCGCGCACACCTCTCGTGTGCCGGGGAAATCTCGAGCTGGCCATGCTCCGCGATTGGCGAGGCCCACGCGCGCTGATAGCGTAGCCCGCAATGACGCTCAGCGCGACGCTGTTCGGCACCGGCACGCGGGCGAGCTACGTGCGAGGAACGGCGCGCAGTCGCTCACCGCAAGAGACTCTCGCGCACCTGCTGCCGGTATTGCCGCGCTACGGAATCACGCGGCTATCGAATATCACTGGGCTCGACCGCATCGGAATTCCGGTCTACCAGGCGATTCGGCCGAACGCGCGCTCCCTATCCCTCTCGCAAGGCAAGGGGGTCGACGCTGACGCCGCCAAAGTCTCGGCGCTAATGGAAGCGCTGGAATGCCATCACGCCGAGCATGCC
>JAEUAF010000912.1 GCA_019695485.1 Sorangium sp. | reverse complement strand
TGAGTGGGGTCGGAATGCGGCGAACCATACACGATCCGAGCTCAATGAGCGGAGGCCGCGGACGCGGCCTCCGCGAGCGCGCTCGGCTCCCCGGCGCAGGCTCGCCAAAGCTCCTCGAATTCGGGGGGCAATGGGCATTCGACAGGGGCGGCGGCGCCAACTCGAATCCAAGCGGCGTGCAAGAAAATGCGCTCGAGACCCAGAACTCGCCCCGTGGGCAGCGTGAGACGCCGCGGGCCGCCATATGTCGTGTCGCCGAGCAGTGGCGCGCCGTGTGCGGCGGAATGGACTCGCAGTTGATGAGTGCGACCGGTCAATGGCTGAAGAGCAAGAATACTGAGGCGTGGCAACGCCGACACACCAGTCACGCGGAACCGCGTTTCCGCCGGTTCTCCGTGGGTAGCGATCCCGCGGCGGGCACCCGCGCCGATCCGCCGAATCGGCTCATTCCACGTGCCCTGGGTAGGCGTCGGAGCGCCGTGCGCCACCGCAACATAGCGCCGCTCGAAGTCCCCGTCGGCGCGGAGCGCCATCACATCGCGACGCGCCGCAGTGTCGAGCCCGAGCAGCACGACGCCGCTCACGCCCACGTCGAGCCGCGTGAGCGCATGCACGCGCTCAATCGGCACTCCGAGTTCACGGGCTGCCAAGCTGGTGAGCGCGGTATCGCTGCCGCGCCGTTCGGGCTCCGTGGCGATCCCCAGCGGCTTCTCCACGAAAACCAGGCCGTCGCGCTCGGCGAGCACGCGCAGCTTGGGGGGTGTCTCGCGCGCTCGGTAGATCTCGACACGCGCGCCGGGCGACAGCATCAGCGTCTCGGCGCTCGCGCGCTGTCCGTCGATGAATACGCGCCCCGATTGAAGCGCGCTCTGCTCACCAAGCCGCTCCAGCAGCGCCCCGAGTGATTCCTCGACGGCCACCACCCAATGGGTCTCTGCTGCGCTCATGCTGGACACACGCTGCCCGCGAGCGGGTCGACGCGCAACCGCACTCCGTTCTCGAACGTCGTGGTCGCCGCCCGCGTGCCGACCACCACGACGATGCCGAGCGCAGCGGCGAGCAGCACACCTTCGTCGGTCGCGCCGCCCGAATCCGTCACCACAGCGCCCACGCACGGAAGCAGCGGAGCCCAGCCCGGATCCAACGCGCGCAGCACCAAAACGCCGCCGGGCTCGACCTCGAGGGCGCTCTGAAAGTCATGCGCGATGGTGGCGCGGCCCGTGACCGCGAGTTCGCCCAGACCAAACCCAAACAATGACAAAGACGACCCCGTCGGATGCTGCGCCCCAGTGCCGACGGCATGGCCTCCGGCACTGACGCTAAACGCCGACGTGGCGCGGCCCAGGGTCGTGGGCGGCGCCTTAGCGCGCGCCGCACTGCGCCAAGCCGCATGACGCGCAGCAGTCAACTCGGCGAGGCTAGGTGCGGGGCGCAGCGTGCTCTCGACGAGCTCGGCTCGCCGCAAAAAGAAGGCTGAGTCGGGGGCGCTCCCTGTCAGCCGGCACAGTCGGCGGTCCATGTCCAAAACAACGGTGCGCAGCATGAACAGGGCCCGCTCGCGCACGAGGTGCAGCCGCGAGCGAAGCGCGACCGAGCGCCGCACGCTGCGTCCGAGCGCGCGCAGCAAGATCCCATCCACCTTCGAGGCGCGCGTGAGTCCGAGAGCGATGTCGCGCTCACGCGCGTGGCGGGCGCGCGAAAGCCGCGTCTCGAACGTGCGAGAATCGATGCGCCCGAGCAGCGCAAGGCAGCGCTCGATGAGCCACGGCGACTCCACCCAGCGCGGTGCGTAGAGCTCGCGCTCGCGCGGACCGCGCTCCCCGAAGCCGCGCAAAAACTCGGCCGCCGAGGGCGCGGCCCGGCCGGCGTTGCTACCCTTCAGTAGGCGCGACGTGCTGAACAACGCCAGCGCGGGCGTGGCGCTCGACAGCTCCAACGCGTCGGGAACCAGTGCGGCCGTAGCAAAGCGGGCTGCCTCGGACGGGGCGCGCCGTCGCGCAAGCGCGAGCAACGCCGAGAAACCGCCCACCAAGTCCAGCGTTGATTCGAGTTCGAGGCGACGCGACGCGCGTTGGATCGCCCAACACTCGGAAAGCGTCGTCTTCAAGGCGCCGTCTGGCAAAATGCCGAGGTCCATCTCGACGAGCCAGCGGTAGTGCTGGGAGGCGTCGCGCTCGTGGGCGACGACGCGCTCTTCGAGGCGAGCGACGCCTCGGGCCACGCGCGCCGTCAGCAGCGTGAGCGAGCCTTCACTTCCACGCAGCCGCTTGATGGCTCCGTTCTGTACGGGCGCCAGCGCTTCACATGCGATCGCCAAAGCGAGCGCCTCGCCATCGACCGGCACGAGCTCCCGCGCAGCGGCGACGAGCGGCAAAAATGAATGATAGGCGTAGCCTGAAACGGAGACGAAGCGCCGACTGCGACGCGGCAGCGAAACCCCGCGGCGCGCCAATGCCTCGCCGACGAGCTCGAGATCCTCGAGCACCAACTCCCAGCCAAGAGGCGTGGCTGGAACGCTGGGCGCGTCGGCAATGCCAGCGGTCACCCACAGCCCGTCGAGGCGCTGCGCGTCCTCGAGCGATATGTCTCGATAGCCAGACGAAGCCGGCATTCGCGTCAGGGCTCGGTGGCCGCGGGGCTCACTGCCGTCGCGCGCCGCACGAGCTCGACCAACACGGGGTCGCTCGACAACTCCTGCCGCAAGGAACTCTTCACGAACTCGAGCGCTTCGGGTGCCAGACGCTTCGCAAGCGGGGCCGTCGCTTCTTCCACACGCGCGTCGAGGTACTGGTCGACCGAGATCTCACCGCGCTCGAGCCGCGCGAGCGGACCCGTGCTTTCAACACCCTGCGCGTCCGGAGCGCGCTCGACTCGAAAGCCCTCGCCGCTCGAGGTGGGTGCGCTCGGACCGCTCAGCGGACCAAGCCCGGACCCGCCAGGCGGGCGACCAATGCCGTCGATACTCATCGCAGTTCCTCGCCAATGATGCCAGATCTGCGCAGGGCCTCCCAGCACGACGTTGGGCGGAAAGGCTCAGCGAATATTGCCGATCGCATTTTTCAGCGTTTCATGGCGCGCTTTGAGCACGTTGGAGAGCGCGGAGTAGCTGCGACTCTCTTGACTTATTCGCTCTTGGAGCTCGAGAAAGTACATGTTCTGATCGACGCTCTGGGACAGCACCCCGTCCATACTAGGGGCGCCACTGCCGATCCCCGTGCTGGGCGCGCCCAGCGCACCGAGGCCGGTACCCGAGGCGGAAAGCGCGCTCGACAGCCCTTCCGGGCTCTGCTGGGAGGCGCCTGGCGCGACGCCAGTTGAGGGGCGCAGGGCAGTCGCGAGCAACGGACCGCCCGGCAGGCGGGCGGCCGCTTGTTCCGCGCTGCGAACCACGGCGGATGCCCCAGCCGCCATCACCTGCTGAAACGGCCGGGCGGGAGGCGCCGTAGTGCGAGCGGCAGTGGGCACGGCGGCAACGTAGGTCGATGGGCCATCGGAGCTGATGCGGGTCGTCATTGGGAATTCTCCTTTGAAGTCTCCCCCCTCTCGGCCAACGCCCGCCGCGAGTTTCCAAGAAAAACTAGAACCTGCCGTGGACCCCAAGCTCGAAGCCACCGTCGGGGCGTCGGTGGGCCGACAGCTGGAGGTCGTCGCGCACGAGCTCCGAGTGGCCGCTCGCCAGACCGGCAAGGAGCACGACGAGTCCCGTGACCTGGACCATGCCATCGACGGCCACCACCGCGATCGTCGTGGCCTGGTTGTACGCATTGTCGAGGCACTTCTTGGCTGCGTCCACGGTCTCGGCTGAGCAGTGCACTTTGCTGCCGGCGATCGCCGGCCACGCGCCAACGATCGGCACCGCAAGCCAGCCCAAACTGCCCTCGAAACTATGATCGATCCCGACGCCGAGCCCGACCAGATAGCCTACGCCCACGGTCGCGGCGCCAGTGATGATCAGGCCCGACGCGCTCCGCTCTTCGACGTGATAACCCGCTGGAACCGGAAACTCTTTCCTATACGGAAGGATCGCAGGCGCTCCAAACAACGCAACGCTACTTGGCGCGGGCGGCACGGCAACCGCAGGCGAAGTCGCCGCTGATGCTGCGGCACCCACGCCCAATTGAGGAGCCGGCACGATGGGAGCGGGAGCGGGCCTTGATGGCGCGCTGGGCACGGACGTGACCACGGGACGCGACGCACTCGGAGGCCGGGCCGGCGCTGGTGGCGGCGCGGCGGGTGCTTGGCGCGCTGACGAAATGGGCGGTGGAGAAACCGGGGGTGGCGGCGCACGCGGCGCAGGCGCCGTTGGGGCGACCGGTGCAGCCGTCCTCGGCGTGTCGACCGGAAAGCCACCAGCACTCTGCGCGAGAGCAGATCTGGCAAAAAGAAGCGCGAGCGCGCTTCCCCAAATACAAATACCCGGAGCCCGACGCTCCTCCACACACCGCCCGAACACGACGCTCACGGTAGCTTACCGCCCTCACCCCAGCAAGGCGGCCCACTACGTCAGGTGGGTTCTCGTCAGATACCGAACCACTCGGCGGGGTCTACGGTCTCCGTGCCCACGCGCACCTCGAAGTAAACGAGCGAACCCTTACCGATGTCGCCAACGCTCCCAATTCGCGTGTTCACGGTGACTTCGTCACCCACTGCGACGTCGACGCCACCGAGATTGGCGCTTACCGTGTAATGCCGGCTGCCGTGATCAATGATCACTGTTTTCCCGTAGTCCGCGTAACTGTCGGCGAAGGCTACGCGACCTGGATAGACGGCTCGCACGGCCGTACCGAGCGGTGCGCGCATCTCTAAGCCCGGCCCATCACCTCCGGTGCGCCGCGCGTTCTTGATCTCGGCGCGCCCTGCGATCGGGAAGGGCAGCCGCCCGCGCATCGCGGCAAATCCCGCGCTGACCTCGGCCGGATCGCTGGGCCCGAGCGCGCCGTAGACCGCCGTATGGTCGTTGCCCGACGACTGGAACGCGCGCGCGAACGCGCGATCCCGGTCTTGAGCGGAGAGCAATGCGCTCTCGGCACGAGTCAGGGCCGCTTGCTCGGTTTCGAGCGGCACGATGCGCGCCTTGAGCTCCTCGAGACGGTGAGCAAGCTTGGCGCGCTCGACGGTGGCTCGCCGCTGCCAATCGATGTCCTTGGTGAGCCCACGACGCAGGCGCTCGAGTCGCGTCGCGTGATCGATGAGCGCCCGAAAGCCACCGCCCACCGGCAAGAGTCCAGCGCGCGCCAACCGCGCATAGGCGCGACCGCGAAGTCGCGCGCGCGACCCTGCGGCTTCGGCTTCTTTGCCGAGCTGATCGAAGCGTTGGCTCGCATCGCGCTCTTCGCGCTGGAGCGTGCTCAGCATTTTTTCGACGTCGCCGAGCGCGCTCGGCACCTCCGCGCTGCCCGAGCTGCCCGCCGCGTCCGCCAGAGCGACGCTCGCCGCGAGCAGACTCGCGACGGCCAAGGGCGCGAGGACGCGCTTCATACGAGCAGCAACTTTCGCAAGCTGAAGAGCGCAGAACCCGCGCCAAGCAGCGCGCCCAGACAGACGAGCCCGAGCGTCGCCGGCCATGGCAGGAACATCGGCTCGATGCCGAGCAGCGTGAAGAGCGAAGGATCGACCTGGCCGCGCACGGTGAGGAAGAGAGTGCCGAGCAAAACCACTGCCATCACTGCGCCGACCGCACCTTGCGCCGCGCCCTCGACCACGAACGGTCGTCGCACGTAGGCGTCGGTGGCGCCGACGAGCTTGAGCACTTCGACCTCGATACGTCGGCGCTGCAAGCTCAGGCGGATCGTCGACGACACGACGCTGACCACGGCGCCCAACACCACCGCGGCCAGCAGCAGCGACGCCGTCACCCCACCGGTGAGCAGCGCCCCCAGGCGTTCGCTCCAGGCTTCGTAGGTTTGCACACTATCGACGCTCGGCAGCGCGCCGAGCTCCGCGCGCAGCTTTTCCAGACGAACCGGCGCGAGCCCGGGATCGAGCTCGAGCTCGAGCGACGCGGGAAACGCATCCGCCGGCAGCGCGTCGAAGATGGGATCATTCGACGAACCCGCGAGTTCGCGACGTGCCTGGTCGCTCGTCAAACGACGCACCGCGGCGACGCCCGGCGTCTTTCCAAGCGCGCGTTCGAGCGCATCAATCTCGGGACCGCTCGCCGCCGGCTTCAGGAATACCGAGGCGCGTCCGGTGTCGGCCCAGCGCTGACGCACACCGTGAACGTTGACCACGACGAGCAGTGCGGCCGCCAGGCATACGAACGCAACGGCCACCGAGAACACGCTGAGAGCGTGGAGCCGGAAATCGCTACGGGCGCCGCGCCACGCCCTCTCGATAGGACTCATTGGGTTCGGCTCCGATTCATCAAGCTACCTGTTGGCTCCCGAGGCACGCTTCCTCGTCGAGCCCGTTGCGAACATCGAGCGCTTGGCCGTCGTCGAGGACGACGACCCGCCTGGGCCGAACATCGAGCAGCGTGCGATCGTGAGTGGCGAAAATCACGGTAACGCCAGTGGCGTTGATGTCCTCGAGCAGTCCCAGAATGTCGACGGCAAGCTGAGGATCGAGGTTCCCCGTGGGTTCGTCGGCCAGCAGCAACGCCGGTTCGCCGACAATGGCGCGCGCAATCGCTACACGCTGTTGCTCACCTCCAGAGAGGCGCTGCGCCACGTCGCTACCGCGACCAGCGAGGCCGACGCGCTCGAGCGCTTCGCCGACCCGCTGCCGAATCACGCGCTGAGGGAGGCCAAGCACCTCGAGCGGCATGGCGACGTTGTCGAAGACACTCCAATTTCCTACCAACTTGAAGTCTTGGAAGACGATGCCGATATTGCGGCGCAGGAACGGCACGGAGTTCTCGGTCAGCCGCCCGATTTCTCGCCCGAGGAAGAAGATGCGCCCGCTGTCGGCGGCCTCGGCGGCGTACAACAGTCGAAGCAACGTGCTCTTTCCGGCGCCCGACGGCCCGGTGATGAACAGAAACTCGCCGCGCGCTATCTCGAGAGAAAGCCCGCGCAACACCGGCGCATCGGCCCGGTACGCCTTGTGGACGCCCTCGAAAACCAGGATAGGACGATGCGCCGCCAGGGGATCGAAGCGGACCTGCCCCCGCAAGGCGGGCCGGTAGCTCCTGGTCTTGCCGCTCAAATCCATGTTGCCCGAGGTAACAGGGAGCTTGCGACTCGAACAACTTTTCGGCCGTCGCCGAGCCCGCGGCCGAGCTACTCCTAAAGGCTCAAGGGCTGGCCCACAGGCCTATCTCCGCGCCAGCTGAACGCCGCTCATTACTAAAATGCAGCTTCGGATCGCCTACTTTGGACTGCCGCTCGGGGCGCTGTTGCTACGCGCCGATGGCCACGATTTGCGGTTCTGCGTGGTTCCGCCGATTTCAGCGCCGGGCCTGCGCCGCCTGAAAGCATGCTTCCCCGAGCGCGTCGTGGAGGCCCAGGCGTTGGGCAGCCACCTAGATGAGGCGGTCGACGCACGCTTCGCCGCGGAGCCCGTCGATCTCCTGGTGAGTTGGTTCTGGACGCGCAAGCTACCCAAGCGCTGGCTCGAGCGCGCGCGGCTCGGCGGTATTGGTGCTCACCCGTCGCTCTTGCCCCGTCATCGCGGGCCAAACCCGTACTTTTGGGCCATCGATTGCGGAGACGCGGAGACCGGTGTGAGCGTGCACCGTCTGGAGCCGGAGTACGATACGGGCGCCGTCTTCGAACAAGCGCGCCTCGAAGTCCGCGATCTCAACGCCTGGCAGCTGGCACGCGCGCTCGACCGCCCGAGCTTGCGCTGTCTACGCAATGTGGTTCGGCGCGCGGCGGGCTCGGGTCTCGGAGCCGGAATGCCACAGGATCCCGGGTTGGTTAGCCTCGCTCCCGAGCCGGTGGAGGCGCACTTGCGCGCGGATTTCAGCTGGAGCACCGAGCGCGTTCTGCGCAGGATTCGCGCCCTGTCGCCGGTGCCGGGGCTTGGACTCACGCTCGCCGATGTCGTCTTCTTCGTCACGCGCGCCCACCCGACGTCAGGTTTCGTGGCCGCACTCGAGCCCGGTGAGGCGGAAGTCGCCCAAGATCGGCTGATCCTTCGGACCGGCGACGGCGCCATCTCGGTCGAGAGCGCCGCACTAGCCACAGACAGCGAGGAGGTGGAAGTGCTGACCGGTGCTGAGCTCGCGCACTTGTTGGGCGAGCGCTTGAAAGCCACACGGGGAAGTTCTTTCAAAGGGGGGCGCGGGTGATAGACTCGGACGCAACGTCTAGTGGAGGTCATCGAGAATGGATGCGCTGAGCGCTGCTCGGTCAGCACGTGAGAGTCTTGCAAGAGGGTTGGCCGCGCTGCAGAGTCCAGGCTTGCCGCCTCAGCTCATGGCCGTGGCGGACCCGGTCGCTCAAGCCATGAGCGCCTTGCATCGCATCGAGGCCTCCGGTGGTGCCGCCGCCGCCGAGGCCGCGCCCGCGGCATTGAACTTCGTGCGCCAGGCGCTCGCCTTGCTGCAGAGCCAGCAGATTTCGCACCCCGCGGTCGACCAGGGCATCGAAGCGATCGCCGGCTCACTCGGCGTCGTGCATCAGCTCGCTCAAGCCGCGACCGCGCGCGCGGCGGTTCCGGCTCCCGCGATGCAAGCGGTCTCTCCCTACGCGGGGACCATGATGCAAGAGCAGGTTGCGCCCGCCAGCGCCATGCCGCCGACGCAGCCGTCCACGAATCTGCCGCCCGGCGCGCGCCCTGAGCCGAAGCCGCAGGTCGCCTACGGTAACCCGCAACAACAGCCACCTGCGTGGCAACCGCCGGCACCGCAAGCCTACGCCCCGCAACCCTACCAGCAGCCGCCGGCCCAGGCCCCGTATGCGCCGCCCGCGCCTGCGTACGCCGCGCCCCAGGCACAGCAACCTGCGCAGCAGCCCGTGCCGGCTCGTTTTCAGGGAGCGCCCGCTGGCGCCTTGCGTATCGAAGCCGCGCTCGGAGCGCACAGCCCGACCAACTTCTACAAAGGTTTGAGCGGCAACGACGTCATCGAGTCAGGCGGGCTCTTCGTCGCCACCTATCAGATCCCGA
>JAEUAF010000907.1 GCA_019695485.1 Sorangium sp. | reverse complement strand
GCACGAGGCAGAGCGTCCAAGCCGCACGAGCTGGTATCCGACGTTGCGCCCGCAGCAGGCGTGAGCTCGCGGGGACGGCCAAAGACCCGGCAGCGCGCGCTCGATTCGAAGCCGAGCCGACGGCTCGGACGAGCGGCCTAGGCCCGAGCGGCGTGACCTGGTGTAGGCTGCGCCGCCCATGCTGCCCCTCACGAAGCGCTCGCGGCTCCGAGCATCGATTCCGGCACGCGCTGTGCTGACATCCCGGGTCAAAGGAACCTGATGTCTGGCAACACCTCCCCCACCCCCGCGCCTGACGCCGGCGAGCGCGAGATGCCGAAGCTCTTGGCGACGCTTGCGAAGCTCCAGGCCCGCTTTCCGTGGCGCTTCGTAATCATCGCCGTTTTGACGCTGATTCCGTCGATTTGGGCCGCGAGTCGGCTGGGGTTCAAGCCTGACTTCGCGGAGCTTCTGCCCGACAACAAAGACAGCGTGATCGAAATGCGTCGCGTGGCCAAGCGCCTACCCGGCGCGTCGACGCTGAGCATCGTGGCGCAAATCAAAGACGGTTCGAAGCGCCAGTCACTGCGAACTTTCGTCGACACTCTGGTCCCGCGCCTCTCGGCCCTGGGTCCAGAGTGGGTGGGCTCCGTCGACTTCGGCGTGCGTGATACGCAGCGGTTCTTCGACGACCACAAGCTCCTCTACGCGAACCTGGACGAGCTCAAGCGCGCCCACGACAAGATCGTCGAGCGCTACGACTGGGAGGTCGCCAAAGCGCAAGGCACCCTAATCGACGAGGAAGACGCGCCGGACCCGATCACCGCAGAAAGCATCGAACGCGAGCTCGGCGCGCGCGACGAGAAGCCACTCAAGGCCGGAGAAACGCCGGCTTTTCCAGGCGGATACTATGAGGCGCCCGACGGCACTTACGCCGCCATCTTGATACGCACGCCCGCCTCCGGGCGAGCGCAGGTAAAGGAACTGCGGCGCCGCGTCGAGGCGGCCGTGCAGGGCACGAACCCGCAAAGTTTCGAGCCCACGATGCGCATCGGCTACACGGGCGACGTCATCACGAGTCAAGAGGAGTACGACGCCATTGTCGAGGACCTGAGCCACGTCGGCGCGGGCGGCGTCGCCGGCGTGCTGCTCAGCGTGCTCTTGTTCTTCCTGCGCGTGCGCATGGTGCTCACGATGGGCGGCGCGTTGCTGATCGGCCTGTCATGGACGTTCGGGCTCACGCACTACACGCTCGGCTATCTGAATAGCTCGACGGGCTTCCTGGTGAGCATCATCGCGGGCAACGGCATCAACTACGGCATCATGTACATGGCGCGCTATGTCGAGGCGCGCCGCGACGAAGGGCTCGACCCCGCAGCGGCCGTGTTTGCAGCACATCGCGATTCGTGGCTACCGACGTTAGCCTCCGCTGCCACCGCCGCGCTCGCCTACGGCTCGCTGATGGTCACGAATTTCCGAGGTTTCAAGCACTTTGGCGTGATCGGCGGCTACGGCATGATCTTGTGCTGGCTCACCACTTACCTCTTCATGCCTGCGATTCTAGTGGCGAGCGAGCGCGTGTGGCCTGCCTATCCCGCGCTCGCCCCCGGGCACAAGCCGCTCAAGGCACGCGGCTACTACGGCGTCTTGTTCGCCAAGCTCGCGCTCGGCGCGCCGCGCGTCACGAGCGTCGTCGGAGTGCTCGTCGGCGTTGTCTCCATCGTGTTTGCCTGGCGCTATTTCGAGCGCGATCCGATGGAATACGACATGCACAACGTGCGCACCGACAGCGCCCAGAGCGAGAGCGGCGCGCGCGCCCTCTCGGACAAGGTCGACCGCGTCGTCGGGCGCATGGGTCAAGAAGGCATGGCGGTCATGACCGACCGCATCGACCAAGTGCCGTTGCTCACGGCCGAGCTCGAGCGGCGCCTCAAAGCGGCGCCTCCAAACGAGAAGCCGTTCGAGAAGGTGGTCAGCATTTTCTCGCTCTTACCGAGCGATCAGGTCGAAAAGATCCCGCTGATCGAGGAGATGCGTGACCGCATCGCGCGCGCCCGCAAACGTCACTTCATCAGCGACGCGGATTGGGCCAAGGTCGAGCCGAATTTGCCGACCGGAGAACTCACCCCAATCGGTATCGGCGACCTCCCTGAACAGGTCGCGCGCTCGTTCACGGAACGCGACGGCACGCGCGGGCGCATCGTCTACATCGCTCCGAAGGTCGGACAGAGCGTTTGGAACGCGAAGTACCTGATGCGCTGGGCAGACAGCTTTCGCTACGTGAAGCTGCCCACCGGAGAAGTGATCAAGGGCTCGGGCCGCGCGGTGATCTTCGCAGATATGATCCGCGCCATCGGCGAAGACGCTCCAAAGGCGATCGCGATGTCGGCGCTCGGCTCAATCCTCGTGATCTTGCTGGCGTTCCGCGGGAGTCGCCTTTCGTTCGGGGTATTCTTTCCATGGCTGCTCGGGCTGACGGCGCTGCTCGCGTTCATGTATTTCAAGGATATTCGCCTCAATTTCCTAAACTTCGTGGCGATTCCGATCACGATCGGCATCGGCGCCGAGTACGCGCACAACGTCGTGCAACGCTATCGCTTCGAGGGCCCAGAGCGCATCGAGCACGTCATCGTGGAGACCGGCGGCGCCGTCACGTTGTGCTCGCTCACCACGACCATCGGCTACCTCGCGCTGTTGATGTCGATCAACCGCGGCATTCGGAGCTTCGGCCTGAGCGCGGCGGTGGGCGAAATCACCTGCCTGTGCGCGGCCGTATTATGGCTACCATCGCTCCTGGTCTGGTTCGCTCAGCGGCGCAAAAAGCTGCTAGGCTGAGGCGCGTGTCGTTCCCGGCGCCGACCTTCACCGAGGCTGAGTACCTGGCCCTCGAACGAGCCAGCCAACAGAAGCACGAGTTTGTAGGCGGAGTGATCGTTGCCATGGCCGGCGCGAGGCCCCCGCACAACATGTTGGGCGCCAACGTCACGAGCGCACTGGTCGCCCTAGCCAAGCAACAGGGCAGCGCTACCATGACCAGCGACCAACGCGTGCATGTTCCCTCGACGGGGCTCTACGCCTATCCCGACGTCAGCGTGGCCTGCGGTGAACGGCGTTACGACGACAATGACCCGCCGTCGCTTCTGAACCCCACCCTGCTGGTCGAAGTCACGTCCGACTCAACCGAAGACTACGACCGCGGCACCAAGTTCCTTCACTACCAAGCGATTGCCTCGCTCGCCGAATACGTGATCGTTTCGCACCGTGAAGCGCGCATCGATCACTTTCGGCGTTTGGAGAGCGGGCAATGGTTGGCCACGACACGAACGAACGACGGCGCCATCGAGCTCTCGGCACTGCGCGGGTTGTTGAACCTCGCTGACGTCTACTTCGGAGTGGTCTTCGAAGAGGGCCGCCCCGAGCGACGCTAACCATGTCGTCCCTCGCCTCACACGCCGCGGGCTTGCTGTGCGTCGGCTTTCAGGGGACGGAAGTGTCTCCCGAACTTCGCGAGCTCGTGGCGCGTGGAGTGCGCAGTGTGGTCTTGTTTTCGCGCAACGTCGGCGACACCCCCGAGGCCGTGTTCGCGCTGACGCGCGCGATCAAAGCACTCTCGGAAGAGCCGATTTTGGTCGCCGTCGATCAAGAAGGGGGCCTCGTGCAGCGCTTGCGCCGTGGCTTCACCGAGCTGCCGCCGCTGGCAGCCCTGGGCGACACCGCGAGCGCTGAGCTTGCCTTCGAAACGGGCGCGCTGCTCGGGCGCGAGCTCGCGGCGGTCGGAATCGACTGGAATTTCGCGCCCGTCGTGGACGTCGACACCAACCCGCAAAATCCGGTGATCGGGCGGCGCTCGTTTGGGCGCGACCCGGCGTTGGTGGCGCGCCTGGGAGTCGCCCTGGCACGCGGCCTGACGAGCCAAGGCGTGGCCGCTTGCGCCAAGCACTTTCCAGGTCACGGCGACACCGTCCTCGATTCCCATTTGGCGTTGCCGCGCTTGGAGCACTCGCTCGAGCGACTCGAAGCGGTGGAGCTCGTGCCGTTCGTCGCCGCCATCGCCGACGGCATTCCAGCCATCATGACCGCGCATGTCGTCTTTTCGGCGCTCGATGCGGCGCTGCCGGCGACGCTGAGTCGCGCCGTGCTCACCGGCCTATTGAGGCAGCGCCTCGGCTACGACGGAGTCGTGGTGAGCGACGACCTCGAGATGAAAGCGGTGATCGACCACTTCGGAATCGAGGAAGCGATGCTGCGCGGCATCCAGGCTGGGGTCGACGTCTTTCTCATCTGCCACAAGCCCGCGCGAATGCACGCAGCGATCGACTCAGTCGTGCGCAGCGTGGAGCGCGGAGACCTCCCATTCGAGTCCGTGCTGCGAGCGAGCGAGCGACGTCGCGCCTTTGCGGCGCGTTGGGCGGCGGCAGCGCGGGACCAGCCGGACCTTTCGGCCCTGCGTCGGCGCGATCACCTCGAGCTTGCCGAGCGCCTCGGCAAACTCGCAATCACTAGCGCGGGTCACGACCCCACGGAGCGCGCCTAGACACGAACTTTTGCAGGTTCGACCGACGGAAGTCACTTCTGTGTGCGGTTTAGCTCGCAGATGGCAAAAGTCGCTCTAAGATTCAACTCGTCGTGCGTGCCTTTCTTGGTTTCGTCCTGTGCCTGCCCCTGATCAGCGCTTGCCATACGAGCTCGTCGCCAGCGCCCCCGCCCGACGCGGTCGCGGGTTCTGGACCCGTCGGGCCCCGCTTCTGCGACCTCCCGGGATCGCTGCGCTTCACCAGTGAAGGGCGCATCGTCGTGCCCGGCGGCGATTCCTCGAAGGTCGGCTTCGTCAGCTTGCCAACCGGGTTCTGCGTGCACTTCTTCGGCAACGTGGGCAACACCCGCGAGTTACGTTTCGCTCCCGGCGGCGAGCTGTTCGTGGCCTCACCCGTGATGGGGACGACCGGCGGCGGCCCCAACGGGCGCTCGGCCATCGTCGTGCTGCCGGACGATGACCATGACGGGCTCGCCGACAGCTCACCAAACTTTCTCACCGATCTGCCGTCGACCCAGGGCCTGATGTTCAGCGGCGATTGGCTTTACTTCCAAGACGGCACGCAGATCGTGCGGGTGCCGTACCACCTCAATGATCGCGCGCCCGGGGGCGATCGCGAAGTCATTGCGGACATCAAAGTCTACTTCTCGAGCCTGCACTGGCCGAAGACCTTCGACCAAGCGGACGACGGCTTGATCTACGTCGGAAATGGCGGCGATCAGGGAGAGAGCTGCGATCCGACGCGCCCCTTCCACGGTGGGATTCTGAAGCTCGACGGCGCGCCCGGCGGCACACCCGTCGCGCGCGGCCTACGAAACCCGATCGGCGTGCGCTGCCAACGCGGACACAACCTCTGCTTCGCAGTGGAGCTCGCCATGGACTACTCGGCGGACAAGGGCGGCCGCGAGAAACTGATCCCAATCCGCGAGGGTGACGATTGGGGATTTCCATGCTGCCAGACACGCGACGTGCCAGCAGACGGAGTGCAGCCAGTACCCGATTGCTCCGCAACGACGCCAGAAGAGGTGTCCTTCTTGATCGGCGACACACCCTTCCCGTTCGACTTCGAGCCCGGAAACTGGCCCGCGCCTTACACCGAATCCATCTTCGTCCCCTTGCACGGCGCGGCCGGCAGCTGGCAGGGCGCCAAAGTGGTAGCCCTCGAAATCGACCGCGACACTGGGCTCCCAAAGCCCGGCTCGACGCTCGACGGCAAACCAAGCGGCGCCATGACCACCTTCGCCAGCGGCTGGGACAATGGCTCGCACGCCCATGGCCGCCCCTCCAGCATCGCGTTCGCCAAAGACGGACGCTTGTTCATCGGCAACGACAACGACGGCAACATCTTCTGGGTGGCGCCGCTCGAGCTCGAGCGCTGAGTGCTCTCAGCGGCCACACGAGACTCCGACGTTGAGCGATCGGAGCGGCCGCGCTAGACTCGACCTCGGAGCATGTCGAGCCTAGCCCCCCGATTGGTCACGGAAGGCGAGTTTCCCTCGCTTCCAGAATCGATGGAGAAGCTGGAGCTCTTGGACGGAGAGGTGATCTTGTCTCCGAGCCCCAGCTATCGGCAGCAGTGGGTGCTGCGTCAGATCGTGCGCGCGCTGGAAGATTGGGCTGCCACGCAGACCCGTGACGTGACGGTCGGCATGGCGCCGCTCGACGTCCGCTTTGCGCCCGGGCGGATTTTACAGCCCGACGCGTTTCTGCTGTTTGCTCGACTGCCGCCGGATTACGCCGGACCCATCTCCATCGTTCCAGCCCTGTGCGTCGAAGTGCTCTCCAGCAATCGCGCTTACGATCGAATGACGAAGCGGCTCGTGTACGCAGAAGCTGGGGTCGCCGAGCTCTGGACTCTCGCCGTCGACGGCGTCGTCGAGCGCTGGCGCGGCGAGCACCTCGCGGACTGCGAAACTCCGGAGGCGACGCTGACGTCGGCGCTGTTGCCGGGCTTCGCGTTCGAGCTCGAGCCGCTGCGCGCGTAGTTCCGTCGGCGACACTCCGAACTCGGCGCGCTACGCATTGTCGCGCGCCCGCTCGACTCCTCGAGCTCGGCTGCGCGCGGCGTCGCCGCCACGCGCTCAGAGCGTAGCAGCGCTTTGGTCGAACGGGTGCGTTGTGCTGCGCCGTGTCAGCTCGCGAGCCTCGGAAAAGCGAGCGAGGACGTTCTTCGTGATCTGAGTCACCACGGGGTCTCGGTCGAGCAGCTTGACCCAATCCGTGGTCGCGGCATTGAAGACTTGCCCACCCGCAGGCACGGAAAAAGCGCCCATCGTGGCGGAGCTTCCTTGGCGCCTTTTCCATTCGTAGTCGAGCGTGGCAACACCGAGGATCGTGAAGGCCGGGGGCGTGCCGTAGCGCGCTGCGTCCCGCACAACTGCCATCCCTAGCTGATCCCTCGCAAACGGAGCGCTGTCACACTCGTAACCGACCAAAGGCTGCTCGGGTTGAGCGCCGAACACGTCGCCAGCGGACACGCCGCAGCGCTCGTACACCCAATGGTCCGGGTGCTGCACAGTGTAACCAAGCACCGGACGCGGGCCTTTCCAGCGCCCGCCTCCGAAGCGATAGCTGACACCGGTGAGCCTGTTCTCCGGGCGAAAGCGATACCATTGATCCTCGCCGATGTGCCCGCGCTTGTTGCAGACGATCGCCGTATCGTCATCGACGTAGTGAATGCGCCACCAGCAGGTGTTGCCGGAGAAGAACGCCACGTTGCCCTTCCGGGCAAGAAAAGACTCGACCTGGTTGCGTTCGGGCTCGCTCCAGTATTCGTCGTGCCCCGCGCAAATCAGCGTGGAATACCCAGACAGGAGCGAGGGGTCCTGATGCAGATCGAGACCTACGCAGTAGTCCGGCGCGTAGCCGTTGCGTTCCAACCAACGAATGAAGTGCGCATCCCAGTGAGTGAACGTATTCCTCGACGACGCTCGGTCATAAACGTCGACTGGTTCGACAGTGTCTGGCCCAACTCCGCCTCCGGGACGCAGCAGCGTCACCTTGGTGCCGCTCGCGCTTCCCGCGAGGGGATGTTGAAACTGATCGAAGAGCGCCCGCCCGGAGGAGTCGCAGGCCGTATGGTAAAGTGGATTAGTTCAGACTTAATCTGACAAATAGTTGGCCCGCCCGGTG
>JAEUAF010000745.1 GCA_019695485.1 Sorangium sp. | reverse complement strand
TGAGCCCGAAAAGCCGACAGCTCGGGTTTGACGAACCCCTACTTATGGGGCCAAATTTCAAGTCGTGAGCCCCCTGCCGAGACGAGCCCGCGCTGTGCTGTACGCCCTCGTCACCGAGTTCATCGCCAATGGGGAGCCGGTCGGGAGTCGCACGCTCACCAAGAAGTACGGCTTTTTGCTGTCGGCGGCCACTATCCGCAATGTCCTCGCGGATCTGGAGGAGTCAGGCTACCTGGCTCAGCCGCATGCTTCCGCTGGACGAATTCCGACAGCCACGGCGTTCCGCCTCTTCATAGATGCTCTGATGCAGGAGCGGCATCTCGCGGAGGGCGAGGCCAACCGCATCAGCGATCTGTTCAATGAGCTCCCGCCCGGGGCGGACCTGTTGCGCGAGACCGGTAAGCTGCTCTCCGATATGAGCGGGGCGACCGCAGTGCTGGTGCGTATGCGCACCGACCGTCGCACGCTTAGCAAAGTTCACTTCATTCGCACGCGACAGCTCGAGCTCCTGGCTGTGCTGGTCGCAACCGACGGCACGGTCGACAATCGCTTCATCGCGCTGGAGCAGCCGATCGACGACGCCACGCTCGAGCGGCTTCACAACTTGCTCGACGAAGTCGCGGGAGGCCGTACTTTGGCCGCGATTCGCGAGTACTTCGCGATCTCGTCGAGCGATCATCGCGGTGAACTTTCGCGGCTCAGCCAAGTCGGCAACGACCTTTTGCAGCTCGTCGCGCGCGGCGCCGAACAACGCGCGGAGATCGTGATTGAGGGCCAGGCCCGGCTCTTGGATCAGCCGGAGTTTGGCAGCGTAGATACCATTCGCGAACTCCTGCGCACGTTCGAAGACCGCGAGCGCCTGGTGATTCTGCTCGATCAGGCCATCACTACGGATCGCGTGAACGTGTTCTTGGGGGAGGAGACCCGGCGCATGGTGGGCTGTCCGGTGAGCCTGGTCGCGGCGAGCTATCGTGATGAGGACGGCGCGCCTGGCGGTGCGGTCGGGATTATCGGTCCTCAGCGCATGGACTATCCATTCGTAGTGCCACTGGTAGGTGCTACGGCCGACGCCATGAGCGTGGCCCTCTCGAAGAAGCGCGATACGGAACGCGCTTGAATCGCGAGCCATCGTGATACGCTGGTCGGGCGCTATGGCTCGGCCCTCCACACCTGATCCCCCGCGTCCGATCGACGAGGCTCTCTCACTGGTCGTGGCAGGCGATCTCGAGAACGCCCTTCGCTACGCGGTTCCGCTGCTCGAACGCGAGCCGAACGGGGCCTTGGAATCCTTCGTGGTTGGGCAAGTTGCGGTGGGACTCGGGGAAGGGTCGCTAGCCAAGGCCGCGCTCGACGCCGCGGCGCGCGCTGCGATCAGTGAGAGTAACTTCGCGCTGGGGATCGCCGCGGCACACGTGTTGGCCGCGACGGACGAGAGCGCGGCGCAGGCGCTGCTCGCGCGCGTCGCGAGCGCGTTCGGTCGTGGTTCGCCGCTGCTCGGCGAGCGTCGCGCTGCGCCCCCTGGGCTGCCGGGTCCGGCCCAAACCTTCGCCGCGCTCTCGGAAGATATCGGCCGGAAGGAGCTCGTCGAGCGCGCGACGCGCGCTGTCGAAGCGGCGGACAAGGCGCTCTCCCAGCCCGCACCGCGCTCGCTCTCGCCGCAGCCGCTCTTCTCCTCGCTGGCGGCCGATGATCTGGCGGCATTCGCGGCCATTTTCGAGGTGCGGCTGTTCGGTACGTCGACGCGCCTGGTCGAAGAAGGCTCGCTCGGTTCGGAGGCGTTCGTGATCGCGCGCGGCGAGCTCGACGTCGAGAAGGCGCGCGAGGATGGCGCGCCCGTGCACCTCGCGAGGCTCGGAATCGGCGCGCTCGTTGGCGAAATGGCGCTGTTGCTCCGCTCATCGCGGGCGGCGACGGTGATCGCGGTACGCCCGAGCGTCGTGCTCGTTGCCGAGAAGCAGGCGCTCGATCGCGTGGCGGAACACTCGCCCATCGTCGCCGAGAAATTTGCCGAGCACTGCAAGCGCCGCATGCTGGACAACCTCGTGCGCACGAGCCCGCTGTTTCGAGCAGCGACACCCGCGGAGCGACCGGCGCTGGTCGAGCGCTTCGGGATCCGCACCTTCGAGCCGGGGCAAAAGCTCGCGCGCCAAGGCGCACCGAGCGAAGGGCTTTATCTGCTCGGGTCCGGTGACGTCACCATCGTTCACCACGAGGGGGACGAACGCACACTGGTGACCCGGCTCGGTGCGGGGGATGTGGTGGGCGAAGTCGCGCTCGTGCTGCGTCGCCCAGCGATTGCCGATGCGGTCGCGCACAGCCCCACGGTTTCTTTGTTCCTGCCGCGGGAGCGTTTCCTCGACCTGGTGCGCGCGCACCCTAAGGTGTTCGCCGATCTCTACGAAATCGCCATCAAACGCGATGAAGAGATCGAGACCATGAGTCAGGAAGAAGCCGCGGATAGCGAAGCGTTCGTGCTCGTTTAGCGCGGCGTAAGCTCATCGGCGTCGGGATCGACCCCGAGTTCGCGTAGGCGTTGCGCTAGGCGCTCGGCGCGTTCGTGCTCGGCTTCAGCGTGTTCGCGCGCCGCCTCAGCGCGTTCGCGCTCGCGGTCGAGCTCCGCAAGCAGGTTTTGCTCGCGGAGGACGATGTCATCCACCATTTTTCCGAGGCGCGCGATGAGCTCTTCGGCTTCGGGCAAGGGCGCGGATCCGGAGAAGAACCGGATGCGACCGCCCTCCATGCTGAGGCCGAGGCCGAGCACGTTCGATTCCCAGCGGCCGCCCTGTGGAACGATGGGGGCGTAGCTTCCAGGTCGTTCGAGACGAAATCCGGACAGGCGTGGCGTCAGCGGCTCGTACGCAAAGTATTCCGGGATTTCGAGGCGCGCGTAGCGCTCTACATTGCGCACCAAGTCTTTGCGGGCGTCGCCTTTGAGCGCTACTTCCAGCACGAAGTCGAGGCCACGCCCCTCGGCGCTCACCACCCAGCGATCGCGCGGCGTCGGTTCCACGTCGAGCACGGCCAGCACGTCGGGCGCGAATACGCGTTCGTCGGGGTAGTAGACGGGCAGTTCCGACGACAGGTAGACGCGCCGCTTGATGCGTCGAAAGTACTCGCCCAACGCTTCGAGTGCCTTATTCTTGGGGAGCCGATGTAGATCGCCCTCCGGCGGCGACGCGCTGGGGAATTCCGAAGGGAGCGAAGCCACGATTCGCGTGCGCTCCTCCGCACTCAGGGTTTCCCAAAGTTCTCGCGATGGCGCGCGTGGATCGGCCAGATCGACGTGATAGGGCCCGGAACTCGACACCACGCGAGTTTAGCCCGGATCGGCCTGGTTGGGGTTCGTGGCGGCTTCGCCGCGGGGATAAGCACCGGCTCGGAGCCCAGAGGCGAGCTCCGAAATCTGCGCAGAGCGCCTCGCGCGCGTCTGGCGAATCCCCCAGAAATCAGGCTCGATTGCCGATCGCCAGCGGAGCGCACGCCAAAACCGGCCTTGACCGCCCCCCGGCCCGCAGCTACGCCCCCCGACATGACGATGTTGCGGTCCGTTCGGACTCTCGGTTCCCTGGCCACGCTCGGGGCCGTGTTACTCATGGGCTCGGTCGGGCACGCCGAAGGCACGATGAAGATCGGCGTGGTCGACACGCAGCGTGCCATCATGGAGACCGAGGACGGGCTGCGCGCTCAGGCCACTTTGAAGAAGCTCTTCGACAGCCGCCAGCGCGAGCTCGACAAGAAGCAAGAAGACCTCCAAAAAGAGCGCGACGACATCGAGAAGCAGAAAGAAGTGCTGAGCAAAGCTTCGCTCGCCAAGCGCATCGACAAGTGGCAGCGCGAGATGGTGCAGCTGCAGACCGTGTTCGTCGACTACAATAAAGAGCTGCAGAAGAAGCAGAACGAGCTCACTGCGCCCATCTTCCAGAAGGCCATGGGCCTGATTCGGCGCCTCGCCACGCAAGACGGCTTCGACGTCGTGGTCGACAAGCAAGCCGTGCCTTACGCGCGCAACGATCTCGACGTCACCGATCGGCTGATCACGCTCTACAATCAGGGTGCCGCGCCGGAGCCGGAAAAAGCGGCCGGCAAGACCGCGCCTGTTGCACCGACGCTCAAAGCGCCGGACGCCACGCCGCCCAAGCCCTGAAATCGAAGCGATCGTCCGCAGACGCCCCGCGCCAGCCCCATGAAATTGGCGCGGTGGGGCCTCTACGGCGGCGCGAATTGCTAGCTGCGCTGAGCTCGGGCATCGTTCCCCGATGAGCGCTCGCCGCGGGGTCCGGCTTCACATCCCGAAGATCCTGGACATCTTGCCGCAGCGCTATCCGTGCGTGATGGTGGATCGCGTCACGGAGTTACTCGTGGGGCAGAGCGTGCGTGGCCACAAGATGGTGAGCGCGAACGAACCGTGGTGTCAGGGCCACTTCCCGGGCCAACCCATTTTGCCCGGCGTCTTGATCATCGAAGCGCTGGCGCAGATTGGCGCCATCCTCGCCTACGCGTCCGAGCCGTTCGACGTGTCGCGCAGCGGCATGTACTTCCTCGGTATCGACAAGGTGAAGTTTCGCAACACCGTAGAGCCGGGCGATCGTTTGGATCTGTTCGTGGAAGTGATCCAGCATCGCACCAACGTGTGGAAGCTACGCGGAGAGGCAACGGTCGACTCGGTGCTGGCGGCCCAAGGCGAACTCCTGGCATCGATCGTCGATCGCTGAAGCATCGCCCCCCGCCGGCACCACGCGGGCGGACGCGGCTAGCTCTTACCTTCGAACAGATCGTCGAAGACGCGCTCGAACTCGTCGTCGTCGTTGACGGCGCGCGTGCCGCTCGGCTCGCGGGTGGGCTTTTCCAGGGCGAGGCTCGCGATGCGGTCGGAGACGTCGCGATAGCCGGGATCGCGCCGCGCGATCTTCTGGAAGTAGTAGAGCGCGTCCTTGGCTTTGCCCTTCATCTCGAAGACATTGCCGAGATCGTAGTAGAGATTCACCTCCTGCTCGATGCTCTTCACCGAGGCACTGAGGGCGCGCACGTAAGACTCGGCGGCGCGATCGAGCGCGTTTTGTTCGAGGTGAATCATGCCGATCATCGCGTGGCACATGCATTCACGCTGGGGATCTCGCGCTGCCACTTCGAGCTCGTGAATGGCGTCGCCGACCAAGCCCATTTCCTTGTAGGCGACGCCGAGGTCGTAATGCGTAGCGCTGTCGTTCTCGGAGACCTGAGCACGAATGCCGGCTTTGAACTTGGCGAAGATCTGGTCGGCGTCGACGTCCGAGTTCGTGCCGCGCGGCGGCCGACCGGAAGCGCCTGGGGCGAGCTCGAGGGCGTCGAGGGCGTCGAGCGAGGCACCGACGTCGAGCGGGCTGTTCGAGCCCAACAGAGAGCGATCGATGGTCTGGCTTCCGCTGCGACGACCGAGCTGGTAGTCGATTTCGCGAAGCCGCTCGTGGACCAACGGGTGGTTGGGCGTGCGGTTTAGCTGCTCCTGCAAGATCGCGCGCGCATCCTCGAAGAGCCCGCGCACCACGAAAAACTCCGCCTCCTCCAGCGCTTGCTCGAGAGCATCGATCTCCGTACCGCCGCCGCTGAGCGCCTCGTCGAAGGGCGGTAGCTCCTCGATGTCCGAGATCTCGTCGAGATCCTCGAGGCCGCCGTCGGATGCTTCTGCGGTGAGCGGGAAGCTCGGTAGCGGCCCGTCCGCGGCCCCGGGTGCTTCGGACTGGGCGCGCCGCTGCAGCGCCTGATCCGCGGAGACTTCCTCGAGGTCGTAGGAGGGCAACGGGGCGCTCGGATCGTAGTCGTCGTAGGTCGGCGCTTCGCTGTCTCGCCCGAACTTCGGCGCCCCTCGCGTATCGAGCTGCTGAAAGAGGGCGCGCGCGCCTTCGTGATCCGGCCTTTGCTCGAGGACTTGGCGCAGCAGTGGTTCGGCGGATGCGGCGTCGCCAGCGTCGAGATGTAACGCGGCCAAATTGACGGTCTCGGCCAATGCCCCCGCTTGGTCGCCGGACTCTGCCAAGATTTCACGCAGCTTGCCGCGGATCTCGAGTGAGCGGGGATCGATCTCGAGCGCGATGTGGAGCGTCTCGATGGCCTTCGGGAACAGGCGCAGCTTGCGGAAGGACTCCGAATCGACAATCGCCTTGCGCGCGTGGGCGCGGCCATCGAAGGCGCTGCTGGCGGGCAGCTCTTCGACACCCTCGAAGGTGTCGTCGACGACCAGCAAATCAGGCGAGCTCACCGGGCTTTCGGAGTACGGTACTGCGGCCTTTAGCTCTGCAGAATCCGCCTCATCCAGGAGCTCGACGTCTTCGTCCGCCATCGGCACGGGCTGGGCCCGCTCCGACTCGATGGGTGGCAAATTGGGCGGCAGGAAGCTCTCGAACGCACGAACCTGGTCGTCGTCCGGAGCTACTGAGCGCAGGTGGTCGATGAGCCCGTCGTAGACGTCGACCCGCCCCAGATCGCGCGCGACGCGCGCCATCTCCTTGTAAACTTCGATGGCTTTGTCGGCCTGGCCGATCAGCGTGAAGGCTTGACCGAGTAGGCCGAGCGTATCGAGATCCTTGGGATCTGCCTGGAAGCAGATCTGTAGTTTCGCGAGCGCTTGCAGCCCATCCTCGCGCGTCCCTTTGCCGAGGTAGAGCTCAGCTGCCACGCGCGCAAAGCGCGGATCCGATCGGAAATGCAAAATGCGCTCGATGACCTTGAGCGCGTCTTCCTGACGACCGAGGTTGAGCAGCAGATCGGCAGCGGTCCAAAACGAGTCGACCGCGTCGCCCAACGACTGCAGGCGGCAGCATGCTTCGGCGAGGCGCAGGTGCGGCAGCGGGTTGTTGCGATCGAGCTCCACCATCGTGCGGAACACGTCGACGGCTTCGCGATCGCGACCGGCGCGCTGCCAGCGTGTGGCGACCTCGTCCCACGCCGCGAGCGCGTCGCTCGTAAGCCCGAGCTGGGTGTAGATTTCGGCTAGGCGGGGGCCGATGTGAGCGTAGCGATCGCCCAGGTCGGGCGCGTGCTTCTTGATGATCTCGCGGATCTGCTTGTAGACCGCGATTGCCTTGAGCGAAAAACCCTGGGTGGCATAGAACTGGCCGACGCGATCGTAGGTCGCGATCGCCTCGGGATATGCCTGGAGCCGCGCCTGCAGGTCACCGATCTTCAGTAGGGTCCGCGCGTCGTTCGGATCCTCCTGGACGATCTTTTGGTACTCCGCAATCGCCCCGTCGTACCTCTTTTTTTCGACGTACTTCTGGGCGGCTTGGAGAACTTTCTCTCGGTCGATCGGCACTGGTGGTCGCCGGGGAGCGGCAAAACGGGTCGGCCCGATGCCGGGACCGGGCCGCTCTCGCAGCCTCAAAGTCTACGGGTCATGGCTCTCTCCGTCAAGAAAACCCTCGGGAAATCCTCGGCTATTCGTGGGCCGTTTGGGCGCTGGCGCTCGCAATCTCAAACCGCCGGTTATGCGAATGAAGCGATGATTTGTGCGGAGGTTGGGGGCGGTGGCCCAGTCGGGTCTGGTATGTGCTTGCGCCACTGGTGACCGCAAGACGGTGGACGTGGGCGGATTGGTCCGAGTGTGTCTCGATGGCTTCCTTCGGCGAGGAGCGCACACCCATCATCCCGCGCGCTCGCGGAGCCGTGGGCCATGGCCGGCGGGTGATAGATTCAGCCGGATGGGTGCGCCGTCAATCGTCACGCTCAGCGAGATCCAAGCCGCTGCTCGCAGAATCGCGGGAAAGGTGCTGGTTTCACCGTTGGCGCTCAGCCAACAACTGTCGGCCCGCACTGGCACGACGCTCTATTTGAAGCTTGAAAACCAGCAACGGACCGGCTCCTTCAAGGAGCGCGGAGCGGCCAATCGGCTGGAACTTTTGAGCGACGATGAGCGCGCCCGCGGCGTTATCACCGCCAGCGCTGGCAACCACGCGCAGGCCGTGGCTCTGCACGCGGCTCGGCTCAAGATCCCCGCCTACGTGGTCATGCCCGAGACCACGCCGCTCGTGAAGATCCGTTCGACGCGCGGCTTTGGCGCACAAGTTGAGCTATTCGGGCGAAGTTACGACGAAGCGGCGGAGCGCGCGGCCGTGGTCGCGGCTGAGCGCAACCTGGTCTACGTGCACCCATTCGACGACGAGCGCGTGATGGCGGGCCAGGGCACGCTGGGGCTCGAACTGCTCGAGCAGCTGCCCGAGCTCGAGGCCATCGTGGTGCCGGTCGGCGGGGGAGGGCTCATCGCCGGCGTGGCTTGTGCCGTCAAGGAGACGCGGCCGGATGTGTGCATTTACGGCGTCGAATCGCTGGCATTTCCCGGCATGAAGCGGCGTTTAGAGAGCGACTCACCGCCGTCGTTGCGCGGCGGCAAGACGATCGCCGACGGCATTGCGGTTCGACGGGTTGGGGCGCTCACCACGCCGCTCGTCGAGCGCTACGTGGATGATGTCGTGCTCGTCGACGAGGAGGAGATCGCCGAGGCGATCCTGGTCCTGCTCGAACAGGAGAAGACCGTGGTCGAGGGCGCTGGCGCGGTCGGACTCGCGGCGCTCTTGCATCGTCGCTTGCCCGTTGCCGGCAAGCGGGTGGCAGTGATTTTGAGCGGCGGAAATATCGATGTCAATCTGGTGGCGCGCATCATCGAGCGCGGACTCGTGCAGACGGGGCGCCTGGCGCGGCTCGAGCTCACCGTACCCGACGTGACGGGCACGTTGGCCAGAATCGCCGACGCAGTCGCCGCGACGCGGGCCAACATCATCGAAATCAACCACGATCGCACGTTTTCTGGCGCAGAACTCGGTGAAACGCGCATCGAGCTCGTGCTGGAGACGTTCGGCTTCGAGCACGTCGACGACGTCAAACAGAGCCTGCTACGCGCGGGCTACACGACGGAGGCGCCGCCCGGCACACCGGCCGAGTCTCGCGAAACGGAAGAGATTCCTCGCGCTTGACGCGCACCGCGAAGAACGAAGAATAGTGCCCATGACGCTGACTCCTCGCGCGCCCTTCGCCCCGGGCGCCCCGAACGCGATCGATGCTGAGATGTGTCGCAAGCTCTTGGCATTCGCGCTGTCGCGCGGCGGCGATTACGCCGATCTGTTCTTCGAATACCGCGTCGCCGCTGGAATCAGCTTCGAGGAGGGCATCACGCGCAGCGCATCGCGCGGAGTGAGCCTCGGGCTCGGCGTGCGCGTGTTGATGGGTGACGCCACTGGCTACGCCTACGTCGAGGACCTGACTTGGGACGCGATGAAGCGCGCCGCGGAGACAGCCGCGCAAATCGCGAGCGGCGGACAGAATCCGCCTCCTGCGGAAATCAAGTCGCGCGTCTTGCCGGAGCGCTACGCGTTCGATCTACCGTCGGTGGACGTGCGTGGCATCGACAAGCGAGCGCTGCTCGAGCGCGCCAGCGCGCGCGCCCTTGCGAGCGACTCTCGCATCGTGAAGGCCGAGGCCTCGTTCGCGGAGGAGCTGCGGGAGCTGCTAATCGCCACGAGTGACGGAAAAATGGCTTACGATATCCAGCCCTTGCTGCGCTTTGGCGTGCGCGCCATCGCCGAGCAATCGGGGCGTCGTGAATCTGGTTCGAGCGGTGGTGGCGGCCGCATGTCGCTCGCGTACTTCGACGACAAGTCGCCGGAATGGCATGCCGATCAGGCGGTGCGGCAAGCGTTGATGCTGCTCGATTCGAGACCCGCGCCGGCGGGACAGATGGAGGTCGTGCTCGCGCCGGGTGATAGCGGGATCTTGCTCCACGAAGCGATCGGACATGGGCTCGAGGCCGACTTCAATCGCAAGGGAACCAGCAACTACACGGGTCAAGTTGGCAAGCCCGTGGCAAGTCCGCTGTGCACGGTCGTGGATGATCCCACGCTGCTCATGAGCCGCGGGTCGATCAACGTGGACGACGAAGGCAACGAGCCCGGACGTAGCGTGCTGATCGAAAACGGCACGCTCTCGGGCTACATGCAGGATCGAATGTCTGCGCGACACTTCGGCGTCGCTGCTACCGGAAATGGGCGACGTCAGAGTTTTTCGAGCGTGCCCATGCCACGCATGACTAACACCGTCCTGCTGGCCGGTCCGCATGATCCGGAAGAGATCGTGCGCAGCGTGAAGCGTGGAATCTTGGCAAAGTCATTCGGGGGTGGTCAGGTAGACATCTCGAACGGAGACTTCGTTTTCTCACTCACGGAAAGCTATCTCATCGAAGATGGAAAGATCACGGCTCCTCTGAAAGGGGTCAATCTCATCGGTAACGGTCCAGAAACACTCCGCGAGGTAACGATGTTAGGCAATGACGTCGCCATCTCCGACGGAATCTGGACGTGCGGAAAAGACGGCCAGAGTGTACCCGTTGGCGTCGGCTGCCCAACCATCAAAATTGCTCGGATAACCGTCGGTGGCACCGAAATTACCTGAATATACGACTCGCAAACCCAGGAGCTTCGTCGGAGTTGTCGGCCACGGGCCGATGCTCGATCGAGAAGACGGGGCAGCGTCAACGCTGCGTCAGCTCGGCGCGACCGTGCGCACGCTCGACCTCTGGGACGATCCGGTCAACCTCATCGCTGACGATGATGATGATCTGGGGATTCGGCCTCGCGCGCTCGTTTTTGAGGCGCTGGACCGACCCGACTTGGCGATGGCCGCCCTCCGCGCCGTCCGCAAGGAACCCTACTTCGACAACGTTGGCGCGATTATCGCCGTGACCGTCGGTCAAATCGCGCGCATCGAACCTTCGAGTGGGTTCGATGACTTCGTGCTCCATCCCTACGTGCCGGAGGAGCTCTACGGGAGGATTCGTGCGCTCGAATGGCGGCGCAGCGAGTTCGCAACGGAGGAGCGTCACAAGGTTGCTGGCATCGTGGTCGACAAAGCGGGCCACGAGGTTTACGTCGACGGCAAGCCCGTCCAACTGACGGCGAAGGAGTTCGCGCTGCTCGCATACCTCTGTGAGCGACGTGGCAAAGTTCTCTCGCGCGAGCACTTGTTGGCTCGCGTGTGGGGCAACCGCTACGAAGGCGGACCACGTACCGTCGACATTCACGTTCGACGCTTGCGCGCCAAGCTTGGCTCGGCGCTCCCGCTCGAGACCCTGCGTGGCAGCGGCTACAAGCTGCGCGCGCCGGACGTCGACGAGAAGAAGGGCGATCGTCACAGCGCCACGGCCGATGACGAGGGCGAGGGCGAGGGCGACGACGAGGTCAGCGAGTCCGAAGAAGAATAGCAAGCGCTCCCTCGACGGAGCTCGCGAGCGGGCTGACCCGGACGCAATCCGGGTCAGCGCCGATTGCCTCTCGCCGAAATGCGTGTTGCGATTCGACGGCTGAATTTGCCCCCGCTCTGGCTTTCCTTGACAGAGAGCGCCTCCGGCTGAAAAGGAGGTGGCCATGGCGGCGAAGCGCGTGAAATCGAAGCGCCCCTCGGCGGGGGATGACACGACCGGTACCCCGCTCTTGGTGGTGTCGGTGGGTTGCCCCGCTGGGATCGGGCCGGAGGTGAGCCTGCGGGCGGCGGCGAAATTGCGCGGCGCGAGTGTCGTGTTGGTCGGCGGCCGCTCCGTCTTGGAGCGCGCGGCGGAGCTGGTTTCCGTGCCGCGTGCGCTCCTGGTCCCGTTCAGCGGTTCGGCGCCTGGCAAGGGTCGCATCGCCGTGCACTCGGTGGGGCCCGAGCTTTCTGCGCGTGACGTGAAGCCCGGCAAGCCTTCCGCCGCCGCGGGCGCCGCACAGCTCGAATACGTCGAGGCCGCCTACGCTTTGGTGGCGAAGCACGCAGGGCGTGCGCTGGTTACCGGTCCCGTCAGTAAGGCCGCCATCGCCCACTCCGGGCTCGCGCGCGCACGCCGTTTCTTAGGGCACACCGAGTGGCTGCGCGACCTCGACGGCGCGCGCTCGAGCGTGATGTGTTTTGCGGGCGACAAGCTGGTGACGAGCTTGGTGACGACGCACTTGCCGATCTCCAAGGTACCGGCGGCGCTGACCCCCGACGCGGTCTGCGTCGCCTGCGTCGAGCTCGTGGAGCTGTTGCTGGGCACCGGGCACGAGCGGCCGCGCGTCGCCGTGGCGTCGCTCAATCCGCACGCGGGCGAGAGCGAGCTCTTGGGCGACGAAGAGCGGCGTGCGATCGTGCCGGGCATGGCGCTGGCCCGAAAGCAGCTCGGGCGGCGCGCTGAGCTGGTGGGGCCGATCGGCGCGGAGACCGCGTATCGAAAAGCCTACGCGGGCGGCTTCGCGGGCGTGGTGGCGATGTACCACGACCAAGCGACGATCCCGATGAAGCTCGTGGCCTTCGGCGATGCCGTCAACGTGACGATGGGGCTCAGTATCGTCCGTACCAGCGTGGATCACGGCACCGCCTACGATATTGCCTGGCAGGGGCGGGCCGACGCCGGCGGAATGCTCGCCGCGATGCAGCTTGCGGCGCGTCTCGTCCAGCGCTGAGCGCGAATCAGCATGGGGCGTCGCAGTGCTTCGCAAGGGTTCGCGCCTCTCGAGCGCTGGCTCGAAGTGCTCCGCGAGGTCGCAGGGCAGGCGCGCGCTGCCGAGCTCGCCCTGAGCGCGGATGATTTGCCGAGAATTTGGCTACAGACGCTGATGCGCGCCGCGGCTCGCGAGTTGCTCACGAACGCGAGGCTCGGCGTGCCGAGCGCTGCGCGGCTGTTCGCGCTCGATGTGCGCGATGCGGGTCTCGAAGCGGCCATTGCACAGGCGCCGGAGGCTGTGGCGGCGCGCAGCGCAGCCGTCGATTCGTTGCTCGTCGAGCACGCTGAGCTCCGCACGCTCGCGTTGCCGCACGCGCTCGGCGCCATTTTCGAAGGCCTTTCGAGCTTCGAGATCGCGCTGGCATCCGGCGCGGGTGCGCTCCACGCGACGCGGCGACGCAAGAAGACCGGCATGTTCTATACGCCGCGCGCCGTGGCTCACGAGGTCGCCGAGCGCGCGCTTAGCGCCGCGGACGCGATCGGCGCTCGGCGCCTGCGCAACGGCGAGGCGAGCGCGGACTCCGCGGACGGGGGGCTGCTGTCGCTTCGCATCTGTGACCCCGCTTGTGGCTCGGGCGCTTTCCTGATTGAAGTCACGCGCGCGCTGCTCGCGCGCGAGGCGGATGCGGCTCGGCGTGCAGGGCGATTGTTCGATCAGCCGTTGCGAGCGCAGCAATTCGTCGAACAGTGCCTGTTCGGGGTGGATTTGGATCCGCTCGCCGTGAAGGTTGCGGAGCTCGCGCTGTGGGCGCTCGTCGGAAACCCCGCCTGGGACGCGGAAAGCCTGCGTTTCCGCGCGGGCGACGCGCTGACCGGACGCGGCTTTGGCGCGCGCCCTCCGGATCCGAGCGATGCGCAGGGGCTCGACTGGGTCCAGGCGTTTCCGGAAATTCGAGCGCTGGGTTTCGACCTCATCATCGGCAACCCACCGTGGGTGGCTTTCGCGGGGCGCGCCGCTCAACCGCTCGCTGTGGCGCGCCGCGCGTACTTCGCGCAGCACTACAAGGCGTTCAAGGGTTACCCGACCCTTCATGCGATGTTCGTCGAGCGCGCCTTGGAGCTTGCTCCGCGCGGTGTGGTGGCGCTCTTGGTTCCGAGTCCGCTAGCCGATCTCGACGGCTATCGCGGGCTGCGCGGCGTGCTCTTGTCGACGCACTCGCCGCTCGAGCCGCTGCTCGAATTCGGCGAGGACGCGTTCCGCGAGGTGACCCAGCCGTGCTTTGCGCTGATCGCGGTGCCCAAAGAGTTGAGCGCGGTGCCCCGGGGTTTGGCCGAGGTCGACACCGGGCGTGCCTTTCGCCTGGCAGAGCGGGAGCGCTTGGGCGCCGTAGCGCGAGCCGTCGAGCCGCCTGCGGTCCTTTTGCGACTGTTCGAGAGCGAGCCGTTGCCAGCTGATTTGTTCGGTGAATTTGGTTTTCAGTCGAACCGCATCGTGAGCCAAGGCTTGTTCTTGCGTAGCGATTCGCCCACCAAGGAACACGCCTATCCGCTGCTCGAGGGGCGAGAGGTTCGAGAGTTCCACGTGGGCGCGCCACGTCTCTATTTGCGGGCCGATCCGAAGCTGCTGCGCGCGGCGGGCTGCCGGCTGCGCGCCCTCGAAGACTATCAGCGGGTCGCGTTCGTGGTTCGCCAGACGGCGAAATACCCGATTGCGGCGATCCATAACGGACTGCCCTTTCGTAATACGTTGCTCGCGGGTTTCGGCCTTCCAGAATTCCCGCGCGAGCTTGCGGTCGGGTTGCTAAACAGTAGCCTCTATCGAGCGCTCCACATGGCAAAGCAGCGTGACGCGCGACAGAAGGTGTTCCCTCAGGTAAAGCTCGCACATCTTCGGACGTTGCCGCGTCCCCCGCGTGAAGCGGCTGCTCGCCTGGGGGTGATCTGTGAGCTCAGCGAACGCGCGGCCAGCGCGGACGAGCCGCGGACCGTGCGCGCCGCTCTCGACGCTGCCGTTTTCGAGGCCTTCGGGATTTCCGCGGCGGAGCGCCTGGCCGTGCTGAACTTCGCACGTGAGCGCGCGCCCGAGCTCTTCGTGTCAGGTTGAGAACGGCGCGCGCATGCTCTCAATCAGGCTTCGAGCGCGCGGCGCAGCCGAGCGAGCGCCGCCAATTCGCCGTCATTGAGCGCTGGCTCGCTCCGCGAAAACGCGCTTAGCGGGGGAGCGTGCGCGGCTGCGGGCGGGGCGCCAAGCGTGGCTGATTCAATGCTTCCGAAGTCGCCGCCGGCCCCGGCGAAGAGCGCGCTGAGGTCAGGGCCGACGGCGCGGCGCGGTGCGGCGGGCAAGGTAATGCGGCGCCCATTGCGGAGTCGGGCCGTGAAGCCCGACAGCCGCACGCCGACCGGGTCGGCGTAGCGAGTTCTAAGACCGACGAGGCCCTCGGCGATCCAGTCGTTCACGCTGAGGTCGCAGCGTGAGGCAAGCGCGTCGGCCTCGATGCCGAGCGTGTGGCCCTGTTGACTGAGCCAAGCTTCCGCGGCGGCCAGCGTCAGGCTGCCGGGCAGGCGACACAAGGCGCTCTCGCGGTCGAGCGTTGGCGCGCTGTCGACGGCGGGCGCGCTCCTGGTTTCGCCCGGACTGCGCGCTGGCAACAGTGCTCCGGGGTTCAGAATCCCGTCGGGATCCCAGGCACCTTTGAGCGCGCGCACCACGCCAAGCGCGGCGCCGAGCTCTTCTGGGAGTCGAGGAGCTTTGCTGCGACCGATGCCGTGGTGGTGACTGAGTGAAGCGCCGGCGTCGAGCGCGGCCGAGAGCGCGACGCGCCAGGCTTGGTCATAGACTTCGAGCGTGGAGTTGCCGCCGTGCGCCGTGCCGGCGAAGGTGAAATAGATGCTGCCGCCGTCGGGATAGGAATGGCTCGAGTGCGCCATCACCAGCGCGTGAGCTCCGAGCGCGCGGCGCACCGCATGATACACCTCGCGAAGTCGCGACCAGGGCGCGGACACTTCCATGGTGTCGCTAAAGCAGCCGCTCCGGAAGACGGGCGCTTGCCGATAGCTCACGTGGTAGCGGTGGTGATACCAAGCGCGCGCGGGCCCTTCGCCGAGCGGCGTGCCGCCGCGCGCCGCGCAGAGGGCGTCGGCGCGAGCCGCGGCCGCGTGGAGCGTCGCGTCGTCGCCTTCGTGGACCAACACCAGCGCGACGCGCGAAACCAAGCTTTGCTCGGCAACTGCGAGAGCGCGCGCCGCGAGTGCGGGGACGCGCAGCACGGCGCGCAGCGCTGCCGCCTTCAGGCCCGAATGCTTCGGGCCGCGCGCGGTTTTTTGGTGCGTGTCGTCGGACGCCAACAGCACGCTGTCTAGCGGATCGTAGAGGCGGGCGACTGCAGGCCGGTGGCCTGCCTGAAAGAGCTCGCGCAGCGCCAACAGTCCGGCATCCATGGTCTCGAAGGAATGAGCAGAGAACGCTCGTTCGCGTGGCGCCGCGTGAAGGCGCAAGCCCACGCGGGTGATGATGCCGAGCGTGCCCTCGCTGCCGATCAATAACGGGACGAGTTCGGGCCCATGACAGCGACTTTCGGCGCGGACGACCTCACCAGTGCCGAGCACGAACTCGAGCGAAGTCACCATGTCTTCGATCTTTCCGTAGCGCCCCGAGCACTGCCCCGCGCCTCGTGCCGCCACCCAGCCACCGACGGTCGAACACAGGATGCTCGATGGGTAGTGTCCCGTGGTGTAGCCCGCCTCGACGAGCCG